>NZ_DFBY01000020.1:0-36832 GCF_002366815.1 Psychrobacter sp. UBA3068
GGTCAGTTCAGTTATGGGGCTTTTACAATATAAAAGGTAGTGTAACTACTATTAAGCATTGTTTAACTGACGGGCTGCTTCTAGTGCAAAGTAGGTCAAAATACCATCAGCGCCAGCACGGCGGAACCCAATTAAAGATTCTAAGATGACCGCATCACTTAACCAGCCGTTTTGAATGGCTGCCATATGCATGGCATATTCACCCGAGACTTGGTAAGCAAACGTCGGCACGCCAAAGGTATCTTTGACTTCACGGATAAGATCTAGATAAGGCTGACCTGGTTTAATCATCACCATATCTGCGCCTTCGTTAATATCCATCGCGACTTCATGCAGCGCTTCGGCGCGATTGCCAAAATCCATTTGGTACTGTTTTTTGTGGCCACCTTTTAAGTTGCCCGCGCTACCTACGGCATCACGAAACGGGCCGTAGTAAGCAGAAGCGTATTTGGCTGAGTAGGCCATGATGGCAGTATTGACAAAGCCTTCTGCTTCAAACGCATCGCGCATGGCTTTAATACGACCATCCATCATGTCGCTAGGAGAGATGATGTCAGCGCCAGCACGGGCATGGACGAGAGCTTGCTTGACCAGTACTTCGATGGTTGCATCGTTAATGACATAGCCACTGTCATCGAGTAAGCCGTCTTGTCCGTGTGAGGTATAAGGATCTAGTGCCACATCGGTCATCACTACCATTTCTGGAACGGCATCTTTTACGGCTTTGACGGCGCGCGCTGTCAGGCCATTTTCATCATAGGCAGATTTGCCATCAGGGGTTTTGAGTGAGTTATCAATCACAGGGAAGATATCGATTGTGGTGACGCCCTCGGCTAATAACTCTTTAGCGTAGTCAATCAGCAGGTCAATCGATAGGCGCTCAACACCTGGCATGCTAGCAATGGATTCGCGCTGATTGTTTCCTTCCAATACAAATACAGGGGCGATGAAGTGTTTAGGGTGCAGCTCAACTTCACGAATCATCGCGCGTACATTGTCGTTATAGCGCAGACGGCGCAGGCGAGTTTCAGGGAACTGGCGGTTAAAAGTATACGTCATGATAAGTCCTTATGTTATGTTTAAACACTGTTATTTTAATGGCAAAACTGTGGTCTTATGAAAACCGCTTTATTGCATCAGTTTGTTAAGCCAAATGGTTCTCTGTGGAATAAGCTTTCGTAAAAGGGTAGTCAACACAATGCCATTACTATAACCAATAGCGGGTTACGAAAGCAAAAAACCCTACCAAGTCGGCAGGGCTAATTGTCATTATCGACTGTCAACGTGAGGACAAAACAACGTCACGAGATTATGGCTTGCCACACTTTAAGGCTCAACAATCTGGGTGACTGGTATTTGCTCACCACTATTCTCTTGTAGCATCGTCTTTTCAGTGACCACGCCTACGGCGGCCTCTGTTTTGCCGTCATTATCAATATCAACGACAGCGGTAGGTTCAAAGACAGCTACCTCTGTTTCCTGTGCCTGTTTAATTGCCATGGCTTCTTGCGGAGAGGCCACACGCGCTGAGCTAGCAGCGTCTATCGCATAAGCAGCTTTAGCTTTTGCACTGTTTGCAGGTAGGGTCGCGATTTGGGCTAAATTGGTGTACTGCGGCACCGGAATAATAGCAGTGGGGGCATCTAAATTAGCACCGCCACCCAGCGCTTGGTATAGCTCAACTTGGCTGACGATTTTTTGTAGCTCTAAGTCTAAAATACCTTGCTGCGTTGAGAATAACGAACGCTGGGCATCCAGAACATCTAGATAGTTTGAAATACCTGCTTTAAAGCGTGCATCAGCAATTTGATACGTTTGCTCAAAGTTGTCTTGCAAACGATACTGTGCTTCGAGCTGCTCACCAAGTGTCGCACGGGTTGCTAACACATCGGATACTTCGCGGAAAGCGGTCTGGATAGATCTCTCGTAATTAGCAAGTGACTGCTCACGCTCAATTTTGGCCACCTCGTAGTTGGCATCCAAGCGACCTGCATCAAAGATAGGCACACTCACGCTAGGACCAAATGACCAGCCAACAGCGCCACTTTTGAACAAGTCGTCTAAACTGCCGCTACTGACGCCAATACTGCTCGCTAGGCTGATAGATGGGAAATAAGAAGCACGTGCCACTTCGATATTGGCACCAGCGGCTTTTAGGTTATATTCCGCTTGTAGCACATCTGGACGATAGCGTAGCAACGCACTAGGTAATCCAGCGTTAAATATTTGCTGACTCGTGATGTTACTGACCGCTGGCGCTGGAATCAGGCTGGTTGGAATCGGCCCGCCGACCAAAAATTGCAGGGCGTTACGCGATCTTAAAATGCTGCTTTGTGCCCGCAACACGGCAAGTCTAGCGTTCTCTAATGACGCACTAGCTTGCAAAGAAGGCAGCCTAGGATCAATGCCAGCTTCAAAACGTTTATTGGCAATAAATAGGGACTGCTCACGACTCTCAACCGTCGCTTCTGCCAGTTTCAGCTGGGCTAAGCTGTAGCTTAAATTGGCATAACTCTGTGCAATATTACTAATCAGACTGATTTGGGTAGAGTCTTTAGCGGCCGCGGTGGCTAAGAAGTTCTGTAGCGCTTGCTCTTTTAAACTAGAGATTTTCCCCCAAAAGTCGAGCTCGTAGTTAGCCAAGCCGAGGTTGACGTTATAACTGTCACCTGTTTGACCTGCTTGGCGTCGACGAGAATAACCTGCATTTCCATCAATAGTCGGCAGATCATTGATGTCAGTAATCTGATACTGCGCACGTGCTTGTTCAATTGCTAGAAGGGCACTTTCTAGGTCTTTGTTGTTTTCAAGACCTAACGCAATCAACCCTTTTAAACGCTCGTCGCTATAAAAGTTCTGCCAGCGCTGACTAGCGACAACTGGTTGTTCGGCCGTACTAATGGTTTCTTTATCAAACGCCCCATAAGCTTGCTCGATAGGAACATTCGGCTCTGCTAGGACAGGGCGCGTGTCAGCTTTTGGAATGGTATTACAAGCAGCCATGCTCATCGCTAAGGTGGTTAAACCTAATAGGCGAACGCCATTTTTGCGCATCCGTGATAGCGCTGGCTGTGCAAGGGTAGCAGTTTCTGCTACCGCTGATGAGCTTAAAGTAAATGTGTTTTGAGCACTCATTATGTATTGTCTCCAAAGCTTGCAGGCTGATAACTCTCAGAAGGCGTTGGGTTTCGTGGATTGGGCGTACCATTACCATCATCTTTATCGTTTGGCTTGTTGTTCTCATATTTATGCGGGAACATACTACGCACCCAAATATAGAACATGGGAATAAAGAAGATACCTAAGAAGGTGGCGGTAACCACCCCGCCAAGTACACTGGTACCGATGGCGTTTTGACTGCCTGAGCCAGGACCGGTGGCGATAAATAATGGCACAACACCCAGCCCAAAGGCAAGAGAGGTCATGATAATAGGACGCAGACGTTGACGTGCTGCTGTCATGACGGCTTCTCGCAGACTATAACCTTCCTCTTGGTGTTCTTTGGCAAACTCAATAATCAAGATGGCGTTTTTGGCGGACAAACCCACTACCGTGAGCAGACCGACTTGCAAGTAGATATCGTTACTAAAGCCACGTAACCAAGTAAAGATCACGGCACCCAACACACCAAGTGGGATGACCAGTAGCACTGAGAAAGGAATAGACCAACTTTCATACAAGGCTGCTAGGCACAAGAATACCACTAAAATTGAGAGCGCATATAGCATAGGTGCCTGTGCCCCTGATTTTTGCTCTTCAAGTGACATACCAGTCCACTCGTAACCCACACCGTCAGGTAACTGCTGTATCATCGCTTCCATTGCGCTCATCGCCTCACCCGTACTCAAACCTGGGGCTGCGCTACCTTGAATGTTCATAGAGGGTAGGCTGTTATAACGCGTCAAACGCGGTGAGCCAGACTCCCATTCACTGCTAGAGAACGCGTCAAATGAGATCATCTCACCGGTTTCATTACGTACATACCATTTACCGATATCGTCAGGGTTAGTACGGCTGCTTGGTTCACCTTGAACGTAGACACGCTTAATGCGGCCGCGATCAACGAAGTCATTGATGTAACTTGAGCCCCAAGCGGTAGAAATCACGCTGTTGATGTTGGCCAATGACAAGCCATAAGCGGCGGCTTGTTCTTGGTTGATGTTCACTTTTAACTGCGGCGCATCTTCTTGACCATTTGGACGGACACCGGCGACTTGATCGTTTTGCGCCGCCATACCCAGCAGCATATTACGCGCTTCTAGTAACCCGTCGTGCCCAAGGTTGCCTGTGTCTTGAATCATTAAATCAAAACCACTAGCGTTGCCAAGTTCGGTAATGGCTGGCGGTACAATCGCAAACACCTGTGCTTCATTTAACTGGGTCATAAAATAACCCATGGCACGACCAGCAACCGCTTGTGCGGTATTTTCTTCGCCAGAACGATTTTCCCAGTCGGATAAACGCACAAACGCCAGTCCCATGTTTTGCCCTTGTCCGGCAAAGCTGAAGCCTGCGACCGTAAAGACTGAAGCGATATTATCGGCTTCTTGCGTTTCGTAATAATCACTGACTTTATCAAGGACGTCTTGCGTTTCATCAAGCGTTGAACCGGCAGGAAGCTGAACTAAGGTAAACATAATACCTTGGTCTTCTTCTGGTAAAAATGAGCCCGGCACCCGTAAGAATACCACGGCCATGATACCGATAATGGCGGCATAGCCAATCAAATATAACCATTTAAAGCGGATGCTTTTACCAACGAAGTTCTCATACGAGCGGCTCAGCTTAAAGAAGCCACGGTTGAACCAACCAAAGAATCCTTTTTTCTCTTCGCTACTGCCTTTTTGATGGCTTTTGCTACGTTTGAGCAAAGTCACGCATAGGGCGGGGGTAAAGATAAGGGCAACTAAGGCTGACAGCACCATACTGGTAATTAGGGTGATAGAGAACTGACGATAGATCACACCCGTTGAACCACCGAAGAAGGCCATCGGCACAAAGACAGCGGATAGAATCAAAGCAATACCGATAACGATCTTACTAATCTCACCCATGGACTGTACGGTGGCATCTTTGACAGAGATATGAGGGTCTTCCTCCATGATACGCTCGACGTTTTCGACGACAACGATCGCATCATCGACCAGTAGACCGATGGATAGCACCATCGCAAACATGGTGAGCACGTTAATACTAAAGCCGGCGACGTAGAGTACTGCAAAGGTACCAAGTAAAACGACAGGGACAGCGAGCGTGGGAATGATTGTTGCGCGCCAGTTTTGTAGGAAAACGAACATAACGATAAATACGAGGACAATTGCCTCTAGTAGCGTCATGACGACCTGTTCGATGGACAAACGCACGAATGGGGTAGTGTCGTAAGGCACAACCGAGGTTAAGCCAGCTGGGAAGTTCGCTTCCAGCTCTGCCATACGTGCGCCGACTGCTTCACGAGTCTCAAGCGCGTTGGCGCCACTCGCCAATGAAATACCGAGACCAGCTGCTTCTTGGCCGTTGTACAGTGAGATAACGCTGTAGTTTTCACTACCAATTTCAACGTCGGCGACGTCACCTAAGCGCACTTGAGCACCAGATGTGTCAGTCTTTAATAAGATGTTTTTAAATTCTTCAGGGGTTTGTAGATAGCTTTGTACCGTGACGGTAGCGTTAATCACCTGTTGGTCGGTATCGGCAGGCGCTTGCCCTAATTGGCCGGCAGAGACTTGCGCGTTTTGCGCACGTACGGCATTAACCACATCAGAGGGCACCATGTTATAGCTACGTAGGCGGGCAGGGTCTAGCCAAATGCGCATCGCATAAGTAGAACCAAACACCTGAACTTCACCGACCCCTTCGACACGGCTGATCTGATCGACAACGTTTGAGTTAACATAGTCGGCGATATCGCTGCGATCCATACTATCGTTTTCAGAAACGAAAGCTTGCACCATTAAAAAGCTGCTAGAGGACTTGTTAACGTTGACGCCTTGACGCTGTACCGACTCGGGTAGCGAGCTCATCGCGGCTTGCAGTTTGTTCTGTACCTGTACCTGAGCGGTGTCAGAATCTGTACCGTTTTCAAAAGTCAGGGTCACAGAAGCACTGCCATTCGAGGAGCTCGATGACGACATGTACATGAGGCCATCAAGTCCCTTCATACGTTGTTCAATAATCTGTACGACTGAGTTTTCGACGGTTTGCGCGTTAGCACCAGGATAGCTTGCACTAACCGAAATAGTTGGTGGCGCAATACGTGGATACTGTTCAATCGGTAAGCTAATGACCGATATCACCCCGATGAGCATGACCAAAATAGCCAGCACCCATGCAAAAATAGGGCGATTAATAAAAAAACGTGACATAGTATATCCCTAAGTCTTCCTATCTTTGAATGGAATTATTGAGCGGCGGCTTCTTTTGTTTCTTCGTTAGAATCATCGTTGCCAGCGGGCTTTTTATCCACTGTTTTTGCCGCTTGTAGCGGTGTTTTAGCATTAGTAGCAGATGGCGCTGGATTGGCATTTTCTAATGGCTTAACGACCACCTCTTGTTCAGGTTTAACCTTACTACCACCTATCACAACGACTTTATCACCTGTTTGTAAGCCATCAGTGACGACCCACTGTCCGTCGTAAGTACCATTAATGGTCACTGGACGCAGTTGGATTTTGTTGTTTTCATCAACGATGTACACTTGCGTCTCACCTTTAGGCGTACGGGTTACGGCACTTTGTGGTACTAATGCAGCGTTGGTAATCACGCTTTGGGTCAAACGTGCCGTCACGTACATCCCTGGTAGCAAAATATGATTGCTGTTTGGGAAGATGGCACGCAAGGTCACAGCGCCTGTTGACTCATCAACTTTTGCTTCAGATAAGGCAAGTTTGCCACGGACAGGGTAGACCGACCCGTCTTCTAGTATCAGCTCAACCGAATTCATACCTGGCTGTGCCGTGCCTGCCGCGATTTGCTGACGCAGCTTTAGTAGCTCAGACGACGACTGACTGATGTCGACATAGATAGGGTCTAAGCGTGAGATGGTGACTAAAGGCTCAGGTTGACCCGCGCTGACGAGTGTACCGGCGGTAACGCTAGAGCGGTCAGTACGACCAGTTAAGGGGGCACGGACGATAGTGCGATTGAGGTCTAACGTACTGGCCTCTAAACCCGCCTGAGCGGTCTGGATACCCGCTTTGGCACTTTCGATACCCGCTTGAGTTTGTCCAACAGCGGCGGCCGCACTTTGTACAGCAGCTTGAGCAGTACGTACTTGCGTTTGTGCCTGCTCATACTGCTGCTTTGAGATGGCATCAATGCTGACTAAGCCTTGTAGGCGTTGCAGATCATTTTGTGCTTGTGCCAATGATGCTTGACGGCTGGCTAGCTCAGCTTTCGCATTGGCGTTATTCGCCAGCGCAGTCTGATAATTGGCCTGTGCTTGTTGCACGGCTGCCTGACCGCTGGTGACAGAAGAGGCGTAGTTATCAGTATTAATACGATAAAGTGGCTGGCCTTTTTTGACGTTACTGCCCTCACGGAACAGTACTTCGTCAATAACGCCATTTACCTGTGGGCGAACGTCGGCGGTTTGATAAGCCGCTGTACGTCCAGAAAAAGTCTGTACCTGAGGTACGGTATCAAGCGTGACAGTCTGGACGTTGACAACCGCAGGCGGCATCTGTTGCTGTGCAGCTTGCTCACCAGCGGCGTCCTCGTTTTTGTCACAGCCAATCAGTACAGCTCCAGATAGTACAGATGCTATTACAAGCGCAAGAGTAGAGTGCTTCATCAATGTCCTCGGCAATATGTATAAAATAAATAGTGACAGTATAAAAAATTTAACAATAAATCTTAGCGTATTAAATATAAAAATTAGTATGTACTCTAAGCATCCATACCCTCTTTGCCAGTTGGGTTTTTCATCGAAATTGTTTAGAAAAACCGAACGGTTAGGACATCTGATAGTGATATAGACGTTAAGTAACGGCGTAAGACGCTCTAGCAGCAAAGATGTGGCCAAGCCACAAAGTTGACCAGTAAACTTAATGAGTTATTATAAACTATAGGGGTAACCCCACAGTCAAGTGTTTGAGAGTAGGGCATAACGTAAAAAGACAGTTACCTTGGTGTGGATGGAGGCAGTAAATATTGTTGGAGTAAGGGCTGTCTCTACTAACAGCTAACATACAGGCATACAATACTCTATTGAAATTAATTGTAAATTTTTGTGAAAAAAGCAAAACCCTAGACGTAATAGGGTCTTTAAACCATGATAAATCAGGGCTGTCAGCAAAAAACTGATTTTAGCAACCTTTAAGTGTGACCATTTAATAATCAGCCAGCAGGGGTTTCTAAGGACAGCCTAGTACTAACAGCGCATGGTTATGACGATACCGCTACACCAAGCGCGCGCTAGCAAGCTCAGTCAACTGATATAAGCCTGTACGATAACGGTTATCAGGCAATGTGCTAAGGGCTTGTTGCGCCAGTTTGGTTTCTTCCAAAGCGCGCTGTTTACAGTAGTCTAACGAGCCTGAACGGCGCACCAATTCGATCAGCTGCTTAGCATTCGGTGTTTTTCCTGTCTGTACCGCGATACGCAACTGCTCATAGCCTTCGATATCGCTATTTTTTAGTAGCTCAAGTGCTTTAATAGTGGGCAGGGTCGGCTTACCCTCTGCCAAATCATCGCCAAGGTTTTTACCCATGACCTCACTATCACCGCTGTAATCAAGGACATCATCAATGATCTGAAAAGCATTACCAAAGTGCTGACCGAAGTCGCCTAATGCCTGCAGGTATTCTGTTTTGTCTTGTAAGATAGCGGAGCCTTGGGTGGCCATCATAAATAGACGTGAGGTTTTACCATCGATAATGCGTAAGTAGTCGTCTTCTGTCGCGGCAGGATTGTGCTGATGCTGCAGCTGCAATACTTCGCCTTCAGCAATGTCACAAGTCCCGTCTGAGAATACTTTTAATAACGGTAAGCTTTGAAAACCCACCAGTAGATTAAAGGCACGGGCAATCAGATAATCCCCCACCAACACGGCAGTGGCATTGTCCCATGTGGCGTTTGCGGTTGGCTTGCCACGGCGCTGTCCTGACTCATCAATGACATCATCATGAACGAGCGTAGCGGTATGTAGCATCTCAGTAATCGCGGCTAAGTGCATGGCTTCTGTCGAGGGTTTGTCATCAAACATACGGGCACATAACAACGTAATTAGCGGGCGCATACGTTTGCCACCAGCATTGATGACATGCTGCGAGACACTCATCACCAGTTGTACTTTTGAATTGAGACTACCGAATACTTGCTTGTCCATGATCTCAAAATCATCAGCCACGATACTCTGAATATCAGCATAGCTAAGTGGCGTGGTTTGAGGGGCGGAATGCTTATTGTTTAAAGGAGTGCTGGTCATAAGAAATAGTCATATTAATTAGAATAAAGAGCGCTTTTTATAGCCTTAGCTTTATACATAAGTAAGGCGTTGTTTTGCCTATAATAGCATAGCTGCCTCTTTAAATTGTGGGTTAAAATAGACCAAGAGCAGAGCAGTCATCTTTTACTTATACGAAACGTACTGCAGACAAAAGGTGGAAAAAACACGGTAAAATTCCCTGACCCGACAATCAGATGAACCCTCGCGTAGTTGCTGCGTTTACAGTGGTATGAGGGTCCAATAAAAGGCTGTAAGTAACTGATTATATAAGTTATAATGGGCGCCGTTGGGCATGGCTCATCATCCGTTATTGTTGTAGTATCTGTGTTTATGTGATGCATCGTTTTTGCTGCACTCATCAATAACAGCTTATACAAAGAGACGGTCAATGGTTTTTAGTGTAACCACCTTACAAAAACAAGAGGCGCGGCTTGCTTTTATAAGCAAAAAGCCGTAAAATCTTGCCTTTAATTTTTCCCTGTCGTGTTCGTCGTAAAAGCGTTGGTATAATATCAGCCACGGCACACGGGTTAAACGGAGTCATATCATGTACGCAGTAATTAAAACTGGTGGTAAACAGCACCGTGTAGTCGTCGATGAGCTTTTAAAAGTTGAATTGCTAAAAGCAGAAAAAGGCGAAACAATCAAATTTGAAGACGTGTTGATGGTTGTTGACGGCGATAACGTCAAAATCGGCCAGCCTGTCGTTGATGGCGCTAGCGTAGAAGTTGAAGTTGTTGAGCATGGTCGCGGCGAAAAAATCCGTATCATCAAGCACAACCGTCGTAAGCATTATCACAAAGAGCAAGGTCACCGCCAATGGTACACCTTGTTAAAAATCAAAGCCATTAATGCCTAATGACCCATTTAGCGATTGTCGCTAAACAGGGCACTAAATGCTTAAGAGTTGTCGCATCAGCGATAAGTCACATTAACAAGGAGATTTTCTCATGGCACATAAAAAAGCTGCCGGTTCGACTCGTAACGGTCGTGATTCAAACCCAAAAATGCTAGGCGTAAAAATCTTTGGTGGCCAAGCTATCACAGCTGGTAACATCATCGTTCGTCAACGTGGTACAGAATTCCACGCAGGCGAAGGCGTTGGCATGGGTCGTGACCATACTTTATTTGCACTAAATGACGGTGTGGTAAAGTTTGCGACCAAAGGTAAATTTAACCGTCGTTATGTGACGGTTGAAAACGCATAATTATCTACTTAAGTCATTTTATTCTTTGAGTAACATGATTGGATAACGAAAAAGTCCCTATTGCCTTATGGTAGTAGGGGCTTTTTTTATCTATGGGTTTATACGGCGGTTTATTTGCCTTCTGTTAAGACATAAAAGCGTTCTGAGTCCCTCAGATATTTTTTGTAACTGTACGGGTTACAAGCGTGTATGGGCGGCGTAGCAATGATTGCAAATCATGACTAGGCGCGTAATGAAAAAACTGGCACACTGTTCTCCTTGCTTATGAACACCAATTTTATGTTGGTGAGCTAAGCCGTTATAGAAAACAAAAATTTTAATAAGATGTTTTCTTTTAAGCTATGATGCACTTTGAGAGAGGATTAATGATGACTTTATTTGCTAAACAATCGATTAAACAGACCACCCTAAAACAGAAAGTCATGAGCGGCGCGTTGGCGGGGGTGCTAATGACATCCCTTGGCGTAGCGGCGCCTATGATCGCGTTGACGCAGTCTGCGACGGCAGCACCTGCTGACAATCTAACAGCAGCCAAGCGCTTAAACAAGCTGTTAACCAATACCAAAAGTATGACTGCAAACTTCAGTCAAACAACCAAAGGCGCAAGCAGCGGTACTTTTACAGGAACCATGAGTGTAGAACGTCCAAACAATTTCCGCTGGGAAACCAAGTCACCCTCAGAGCAGCTGATCGTTGCTAATGGTAACTCTATGTGGGTTTACGACAAGGACTTAGAACAAGCGACTAAACAAAACGTCGACAGTCAAGTCGGTAACACTCCAGCGCTCTTGTTGTCAGGTGATCCGAGTAAAATTGATCAAAATTTCAAAATTACTCAGCCGTACAGTAACAAAAATTACTACGTGCTATATCCAAAATCGGACAGTGCCAGCTTTAAGAGCTTATCTATGAGCTTTAGTGGCGGCAGACCTGTGATGATGGTACTAAATGATAGTCTGGGTCAGACCACATCCATTAAATTTAGTAAGATCAAACTGAATCCAAGTATTAATAGCAGTCAGTTTAAATTCAACCCACCAAAAGGTGTGGATGTTATTAATCAGTAAAAAAGTGTTGGTGCAAAGGCGTCAGTAAAAAAGGACAGCTCCTAAGGGGGCTGTCCTTTTTTTTGAAAGTAAGATTGCTACATTTAAGGAACTTTTCTGACATCGGTACTTATTGTAACTGACACAAAGTCTTGGATACGCTATGACATGGTTTGGATGGCGTCCATGTCTGGCATCGGCGGTAACTCGTTTAGATGTGTGAGCCCAAAGGCATCTAAAAACTGCGCTGTGGTGTGTAGTAACGCAGGGCGACCGAGAGTGTCTTTATGACCGTTTTCTATTATCCAGCCTTTATCAAACAATTGCCGTAATATGTTGCTTGAGAGTGTCACACCGCGCACATGCTCTATATCGCTACGTGTTACTGGTTGTTTGTAAGCGATAACACTCAGTGTCTCAAGTAAGGCTTGGCTAAGACGTTCTTGACGCTGCGGAAAGACACGCTGGATAAATGCGCTATAACGGTCTGCGATTTGTAAGCGATAACCGCTGGCAGTTTCATGCAAACTTAGTACGCCAGTATCCAAGCGTACTTGCAGTCGTTGTAAGGCTTGTTTGAGCTCTTTGGTAGACAAAGATAAATGCTTTTTGAGGACGTTTGCAGTGAGCGGTGCTTCTGAGGCATGCAGCAGCACTTCAATCTGTTTGCTGATATCTTCAATGGATTGCTGCTGTTCATCAGTGGAGGCGGGTGCGACTGTGGATATTGGTATCTGTGTTTTACTATTTTGCTTTGAATCATCAATATCTACCATGGGATAGGTACTCTTTTCTTATTAAACTAGCCACTGTAAGGTGAGCTGCTCAAGTTGACTGTCTGTAGCGAGTTGATTACCATCCGTGGTAGTTTTTGGGCTAACGTTGCTGTCTGTATCGGTCATTACCACGCCAATCAGCTGTCTTTTTATTAACTCAAGCACCGCAACGAAGCTGACCACGACCCCTATTTTACCTTGCGATTTGTCTAGTAGCTCATAAAAAGAGCGTGCGCCATCAGTACTTAGCTGCCGACTGATACTCGCGATGCGATCCGCAAGTGGGACGGCATCAACCTTTATGGTATGCATCTGATAGTCTGGTTGCAGCTGCATTTTAAATAAACTATCAATGAGTAGCGTCGGCGAATAGTTTGGTAATTCAGCCTGCATAACGTCTGGGCTTGGCATGCTGACCATGGCTAAAAACACATCGCGCTCTAGACGTACCAAGTTGTCTAAGCGCTGACTGGCCGCTTTGATTTGTGCATACTCTTCCAGACGTTCAATTAACTCGGCCTTTGGATCACGCTCATCGGTAGGCTTTTCTGGCTTAGGCAGTAACAACTCCGTTTTGATGGCAATTAACGTCGATGCCATCAACAGATAATCCCCTGCCAACTCAAAATGCTCGGTATTCAACTCACTGATATAAGCCAAATACTGCTCAGTGATTGGTAATATGGGCATTTGTGTCAAATCGACGTTGTTTTTTTTGACCAAATACAATAAAAAGTCTAACGGTCCAGCAAACTGCTCTAACCAAATAGCAAACGCTTGCGGCGGCACATAGAGATCTTCTGGTAGGTGCTGTACCGGCGTCTGATAAATACGCAAAGACACATTATTGGTTTCTAAGCTATGTTGGTTGCTTTTAGTGCCACTGTTATTGGACGTGTCAGACACTGGATAAGCCCCTATAGGCAAGGCAGCCTGTGATAAGGCCGCTTGTGCTTGTGCAGACAGTGGGGTTGTATCCACGTTTAATACCCGTCTCGGATGCAATAACCAAATGATTATTTCAGTTTGGCAAGTGGACGAATACCAATAGCGCGGCGAGTCTTATCTAACTGCTTACGACTATGGCGACGGGCTTTTTCTGCCCCCATTTGTAAGATTTCTTCCAGCTCTTTTGGATTGGCCATCAACTCTTCATAACGCGCACGGAAGGGGGCAATCTCCTCATTGATTTTATCGAACAAGGCTTGTTTGGCATCGCCCCAGCCAATGCCTGCGGCATATTGCGCACGCATCGCAGCAATTTCTTCAGGGGTCGCAAAGGCTTTATAAATCTCAAAGATAGCCGAGTCATCAGGAACTTTTGGCTCTTCAGGCAATTGTGAGTTGGTCACAATACGCATGATGGCCTTACGCATCATTTTTTCAGGATCGGCTTGGCTATTAAACTCGCCAAACAACGGAATCACGTTGTTATAGCTTTTGCTCATTTTGCGACCATCGAGACCTGTGAGTAGCGGCGTATTGTCGTCGACCAGGGCCTCAGGCTCAGTGAACAATGGCTTGTAACGATGATTAAATGTACCTGCCATGTCACGCGCCATTTCAATGTGCTGGATTTGGTCGCGGCCAACAGGCACATGCGTGGCATTAAACATCAAAATATCAGCGGCCATCAATACAGGGTAGCCAAACAAACCCATGTTAATCCCTTGATCAGCATCAACGTCTTCTTTTTCCATATTGGCATCGACCGCTGCTTTGTAAGCATGAGCGCGGTTCATGAGGCCTTTGGCACATGAGGAGCTCAAAATCCATGACAATTCTAGAATTTCAGGCACATCTGACTGACGATAAAAAGTCACGCGCTCAGGATCGAGACCACAGGCGAGCCATGTCGCGGCAATGGCTTTGGTTGACTCGTGAATGATCGCAGGATCATGGCAACCAATAATACTGTGATAATCCGCTAAGAAGAAAAAAGCGTCGCTATCGCTGTTTTGAATAGACTGGATGGCAGGACGAATTGCACCAACGTAGTTACCAAGGTGCGGAATGCCCGTCGGTTTGATTCCTGTCAAAATGCGTTTATGTGGGGCTGCTTGTCCAGAACTGTGATTGTCGCTCATGAAAAATCCGTTGTTTTGTTTGTCAAATTATTATAATGCGTGACTAAAAGTGCAAAATAGCAGTCACAAAGTATAGCAAATTTTATCAGACCTTTTGAAAATAAAGGCCTACTTATAGATATCCGTACGACCATTTGGCCCATGCTTAAAGCGGCGATGGAACCACATCCACTGAGTAGGGTCGATACGAATGAGACTCTCTAGTATTTCATTGACTCGCGTGGCATCAGCGACTTCATCACGACTTGGATAGTTGTCAAGCTCTGGGGTGATGGTCAAGTGATAATGAGGTCGCTTACCACGTGGTAGATTATCTGGTGTCTGCCGATAAGTATGTAGCGCCATCACGGCGGGTGGATGCGTTTTGCTGCCTAATTTTGCCATACGGCGTGATGCGGTAATCGTTGCTGCCGGCACCCCAAAAAATGGCGCCATGACCCCTTGTTTGAGACCATAGTCCTGATCGGGGGAATACCAAATCACATGCCCCGCTTTGATAGAGGTGACTAGGCTTCGCATATCGCGGCTGGAGATTTGTTTACCGAATATATTGGTACGACCATTATAAATAAACCAATCGAGTAGAGGGTTATTCTGTGTACGATACATACAATCGACAGGGAAAAACTGCGCGCACAGTAAGCCGCCCAAATCCAGCATCGTATAATGCGCACCCAATAGAATAACCGGACGCTGCTCGTTTTGCGCATTAACAAGATGCTGTAATCCCGAAATAGATACCGTTCTAGTAAATATATTTGGACGGAACCAAGCACATAGGGTTTCAAACACCCCAATACCTTGATTGACAAAGACTTGCTTTGCCATTAATTCACGCTCAGCTTCTGGCTTTTCTGGAAACGCCAGCTTTAGATTAATCAGAGTGTCACGCCTACGTGAGCCTGCAGCTTTATAAATCAATATGCCGAGCTTACGACCTAGCCAAAACTGCCAACGCAGTGGCAAATATATCAGGGGTAACATCACCAAAAACAGTAACCAAATACCCCAGTATTTCGGTAATAAAAACTGTTTTTGAAAGGGCTTTTTCTCCGCGTGTGCTGTACGCTTATGAGTTTGCTTAATCGTTGGCGTGCCAGTAGGTATGGCAGGCGATTTGATCGACTGCTGGATACTTGGTGATATATGATTTTTTGAAGAAGATTTGCTGGGGTCGTATTGTTCAGGCGCTTTCATAATATCCTTTTGCAGCACGGTTTATGGCATCGGGTCATAGCTATCTTATGGCATTGAGGCTAATGATAAAAATTTAGTATTATGATGGGGTAGCGTCAAGTGCTTTGCAAGTCAAAATCGCTAAGAGGCATCTGTCAGGCATAATTAACGTCGATGCACTGGTGAGGAAAACAACAGCTTAAATTGTAAACCAACGCTATCTAAATAACCCATTGTCACTCCAAGAGCTATATATAGACATAAAAAAACCTTACAAGCTGTGACCAGCTTATAAGGTTTTGCAAATCTACACGCTTATCTAAGACTGATACTGTGGCTCCGAGAAAAAGCCAACAGAAACAAGAAAATAAGCGAGAGCTTTGATTAACGTTTTGAGAATTGTGGACGTTTACGTGCTTTACGTAGACCCAATTTCTTACGTTCAACTTGACGTGAATCACGAGTAACAAAACCAGCTGCTTTTAGGGCAGGCTTTAAAGTTTCGTCAGCTTCGATTAATGCACGTGTGATGCCGTGGCGAATTGCACCCGCTTGACCACTGATACCACCGCCTGCAACAGTCACATACAAATCGTATGAGTTAGCAGAATCTAGTAGTTCTAGAGGCTGACGAACAACCATGCGTGAGGTTTCGCGGCTGAAGTACTCGTCAAGTGGCTTACCGTTAACAACGATACTACCAGTACCTTTTGATAAAAAGACACGAGCGGTAGACGTCTTGCGGCGACCAGTTCCGTAATTGCGTTCCATAAGTATATCCTTAGATGTCTAGTTCTTTAGGTTGCTGTGCAGTATGTGGATGTTCAGTACCCGCATATAGCTTTAGCTTCTTGATCATTGCATAGCCAAGAGGGCCCTTTGGAAGCATACCCTTAACTGCTTTGTGTAGAACATCTTCAGGCTTATGTGCAATCAGCTTAGTGAAGTTGGTTTCTTTAATGCCGCCTGGGTAACCAGTGTGACGATAGTACTTTTTATCTTGCGCTTTTTTACCCGTTACCGCGATTTTTTCTGCATTGATGACAACAATAAAATCACCAGTATCTACGTGTGGAGTATAAGAAGTCTTATGCTTGCCACGTAAGCGACTAGCGATTTGAGTGGCTAAGCGACCAAGGGTTTTGCCGTCAGCATCTACGACATACCAGTCATGGGTCACTTCAGCTGGTTTTGCACTAAGTGTTTTCATGATAAAACCTTAAAATTAGAATTCGTTGAGAGTTTAGCTGGGAACGGGGCTCTCAAAAAACAGACTGCACATTATAAGCAGTAGCGCCTACGCTTGCAAGCTGCATTGGGGTTTATTTTCGCCTTATATACATTAAACTGCAGCGTTGGGCCAGTTTTTAGCGGTTTTAGATGTTTTTTAGCAGGTATTCCATGATTTTACTAAATGCGGCGCGTTACATGGTTATACTTACTAAACCATAGCGACGGTTGCTCTTAGCAATCACTACACAATTATGACGATGATAGCTGATAAAGTCTAGCAACAACTTGTCCGACTTTGGTTTGTTTTAGACAGTCAAAATCGATTGTCGCTTGATTGGAGGGTTGTTGAATGCTTAAATTCTCGTTCAGCGTGTTTGCCAGTTCTGTCAATTGGCCGTCAAGATCTTTATCCGCTTCCAAATAAATCAGTGTGTCTGTATCAATGAGTGACTGTGTAATCAGTGCTGTTAAAATAGGCTGCCACAAATTCTGAGCATAGGGTGGATCAATAAATACCACATCAAAATGGCGCTGGGTCAGCTGGTTTTGCGTCAAGACTTGCTCGGCTGTGCCCTGAATCATTTGATAAGCCGTCGTATCAAGCTGTAATTGCTCAGCGCTTTGGCGTAGCATGTCACTTTGTGCCGGATTGACCTCGATAAAAGTTGCGTGGGCCGCGCCGCGCGATAAGGCTTCAAATCCTAGTACGCCGCTGCCTGCGCAGCTATCTAGTACGCAAGCGCCATGAATATCAGCCAATAACCAATTAAATAAGGTTTCACGCAAGCGATCTGGTGTGGGGCGTAAACCGTCTGCATCGATAAAGCGCACAACACGGCGTTTGAATTGACCGCCAATGATACGTACGTCGCCTGCCGCAGCACTTTTGGCTTTACCGTTTCTTTTAGGCTGGCGGCCATTTGAGGATTTCTTCATAACATGTCTCGTTTGCAGTCGCTTACTCAGAGGTGGCTGTCGTCGTGGCTTCTTGTTCTTCTAGCGCTTTTGTTTCTTTTTCTCGCAAGGCGTCATTTCTCAATTTTTCCAAGGCTTTTTGACGTTTGATGATTTTTAGCTCATCGGCAGTGGGTGGCAAAATGGGGTCGTTTTTGCGTTGTAGTACCCAGTAATCAAATAAGGCGCGGCCGATAGGTGCGGCAACAGCACTACCACCGCCACCGTTTTCAACCAAGACGGCAAGCGCGATTTGTGGGTCTTCCACGGGCGCAAAACCATTGAACCAAGCGTGATCCCAGTGCCGTTTGTCTATGGCAGACTTATCATAGCGTTTGCCTTGTGCAATAGACTTTACCTGCGCGGTCCCTGTTTTGCCAGCGATGCGATAGCGCGGGGTGTAGATACCGCGTCCAGTGCCGTTTTCTACCACACTTTCCATGGCATCGTGCATGCGTGTCCAGTCAGCAGGCTTGCCGTTATAGTCTATTTTACCATCAGGCTTGGTGATGACTTTCACGTCTGCTGCGCCATCGCTGCTTTTTAGCAGATGAGGGGTGATGTGATAGCCCTTATTGGCCGTCATAGCAGTGGCATTGGCAATTTGTAGCGGTGTGGCTAAGAAATAGCCTTGACCGATACTGACCGAGATGGTTTCACCTGGCAGCCAGTCTCTACCATAGGTGTCTTTTTTCCATTTTGGGGATGGCATAATCCCTGATTTTTCGTTGGGTAAGTCGATACCTGTGTCTTTACCAAAGCCAAAGCGTACCATCCAATCATGCAGCCGCTGGATACCCATCTCGTAGGCCAATTTATAATAATAAGTATCAACCGACATCACGATAGATTTCTTTAAGTCCACGGTACCATGACCACCACGCTTCCAGTCACGAAAACGATGTGAGTCTCCAGGTAGGCTAAAATAGCCAGGATCATAAATGGTGGTTTCCCAATCACGCAAACCGTAATGGATGGCACCTAAGCCTTCAAATGGTTTGATCGTAGAGCCAGGTGGATACGTCCCTTGTAGAGCACGATTGTACAGAGGCTGATCAAGATCGTCTCGTAGCGCATCATAATCTTTAAAAGAGATCCCTGAAATAAACGGGTTAGGATCGTAGCTTGGGTTGCTAACAAACGCCAATACATCACCATTTTTGGGGTCAATGGCGACAATGGCACCGCGGCGCCCATCAAGTTGCTGCTGCGCTATCTTTTGTAAGCCGTAGTCTAAGCTCAACGTAATGTCATTACCAGACACGGGAGGCTTAGTGTCTAGCTGCCGCAAAATATTGCCATGAGCATCTGTTTCTACCGATTGATAACCGGGTTGACCCAACAATATGTCTTCATAATAGTCTTCGATGCCAATCTTACCGATCAGGTCGGTACCAGCATAGCGATCTTTATCAATGCGTTTGGTCTCTTTGTCATTAATGCGGCCAACGTAGCCGATGACATGAGCAAATAATTCGTCATACGGGTAGGAGCGTGTCAACTTGCTTTGAATGGTCACGCCGCGAAAGAAGGGTTTACGCTCACTAAACTGCGCCAATTGTGCCTCAGTTAAGTCGATTTTGACGGTCACAGGGTCGTTTTTACTTTTACTGAGCCGCGCCAAAATGTCAGTGATATCTGTGTCCGTCAGCTCAAAAATAGGCGCAAGCAAACGCAAGGTACGCTCTGGATTTTCAACTTCGGTAGGACTTAACATCGCCGTAAAGACCGGCTGATTGTCTGCCAATATAATGCCATTGCGATCATAAATGTAGCCGCGGCTGGGCGGAGCAGATATCAGCTTAATACGGTTGTTGTCTGCCTGTGTCGTATATTTATCATGGGCGTAGACTTGCAAATAACCATAACGCACGATGAGGCCACCTAAGCCCACAAATATTAAAATCCCAAGGATCACAATGCGATTGGTAAAAATTTTATTGACTTGTTCAGTATTGGGAGTTAGCGGTTTATTCATATAAAGTCAGAGCCCAAACGGTCAGTGAGTCAATAAAAGAGGGGGAGATGAGCAAGATGGTCAATCAAAGCGCGGTGAGCATAAAGGATAATGCAAAGGATTTCAATCACATAGGCAGATATTGGTTAAAATCACAACGCATCTCCCTGTGTGCAAATATTTGCTGGAATTGAATGGTAAATTATAACAGAACAAATGCGATATCGCAGTATTCAGCCGTTTATTTTATCGCTGTCATCAACTAAAGCGCTGGTAGGTTATGGTAATGCGTTTGCCAGAAAAGATAAGGGCTAAAACGTGTCATCTCTAGTCACAACTTGCCTTGGGTCTACCTGTGCTAATGCATAGCAAGTGTGCTAAAATCAGGCGATTTATTTTATAGTTATTGTTTTATAAAAACAGTTATGGGCCGAGCGTGTTTTTAAGCGTTCTCATTTGCTAAGCATCTTTGATTAGCAACGACAATCAATCTGTCAGGGATAAGGTAAGTTATGGATGCAACTTCATTGTGGCAGACGATAGCTGAGCACCCAGAATTTTTTGCCATGCTAACCATTCCACCAGTGACAGCGTTTGTCACGTGGATACATGTGTGGATGGCGCTTAAAATGCTGTTTTATCCGATTAAGTTTTGGGGTGTGCGTATTCCAAACTTCCCATTTTTTGGGTTACCGGGTATTGGCTGGCAAGGAATCGTTCCACGCAAAGCGGGTAAAATATCAGGCGTTATCGTTGATCAGACATTATCCAAACTCGGTTCGCTGGATGAGTTTTTTCAGGCCATGGAGCCTGAGCAGATGGCGATATTCATCACTGATACGGTTGATAAAAACCTTGAGTTGTTGATTGATGAGATCATGCTGGACCATTCGCCAGCGCTGTGGGGTAATTTGCCTTACGCCGTAAAACGTCGTGTCTATGCCCAAGCGCATCAAGAGTTGCCCAATATTATGCAATCTTTGGTGACTGATCTGACCTATCATGTCGAAGACTTGGTTGATATGCGTAAGATGATCGTTAATACGATGGAAAATGATCGTCGTCTGATGGTCAATATGTTTTTAAAAGTCGGTCAAAAAGAGATCAATTTTATTTGGCACATTAGCGCCCTAATTGGTTTGGTCTTCGGTATTATCCAGATGTTTATATTTTTGCTGGTGCCGCAGCATTGGACAGTGCCGTTTTTTGCCGCGATTTGGGGATTTCTCACCAATTGGATCGCAATTTGGATGGTGTTTAACCCTGTAGAACCACGCTTTATTCCTTATGTGAAGTTTTTTACCGTGCTGAGGCGTTTTCCCTTTATCAAACCGCAGATGCCTCATGTCGCGCAGTACCGTCTACAAGGCGGCTTTATGAAACGTCAAGAGGAGGTCTCTGAGGTTTTCGCTGAGATTGTTGTGAAGGACTTGGTGACGCTTGAAAACATCATGAATGAGATGATGTATGGTGAGCGTGCGACGCAAACGCGTGAGTTGATGAAATCACATTTATATAAAGTACTAGAGTCACCGGTAATTAGTACGACGTTGCGCGTAGGATTGGGACGCCGTGAGTACGGGCAGCTAAAAAACACCATTATTGACAAGTCTATCGTCGCAACGATGGTGCCCTTGCGTGATCCTGAGCTGAATGAAAGTCGTGCCAGCAAAATATTTGGTCTGTTTCGTGATCGAATACGGGCGCTGACGCCAACTGAGTTTCAAAACTTGTTACGTCCAGCTTTTCGTGAAGATGAAATGACCTTGATTGTTTTGGGCGGTTTGACGGGTTTTTTAGCAGGTTGGTTGCATCTGGTTTTGGTGTTTTTCCCAGCCATTCAATAATCGCTAGGCTTTTATGTTCTTTATACACATCGCATACAGAGTGGATACAAAAACGTGACAAGTTGACGCTAATGTACTGTGCTGTAAGCGCCCCACGCTGCAATGGCGGATAGTGGTATCTATACAACAAATATCAGTAGTAATAAATAGGACGCTTTTGAGTGTCCTGACATTCCAATCTATATCATAAACAATGACCATATTAAGGTAAACAAGGTTAGACCGTATGTTAATCACAGAATTGGGTTATTTTGCCTTGCTAGCCGCCTTTATACTGGCGATTTTGCAGGTGGTGTTACCAACCGTTGGCGTCATGCGTGACCACGTTGCTTGGCAGCGTCTAGCACCTAGTCTAGCGTGGGCGCAGTTTGCTGCGATGATCCTATCATTTGCCGCGCTGATGGCAGGCTTTTATTACAATGACTTTAGTCTGGTCTATGTCACTCAGCACTCCAATACGTTGTTGCCTTGGTACTATAAACTATCGGCGACTTGGGGTGGACATGAGGGCTCATTGCTGCTTTGGATGACCATTATGGCCACTTGGTGTGCGCTGGTCTCTTATTTCAGCCGTGGTCTACCATTGTCTATGCGTGCACGCGTGTTGGTGATTTTGGCAGGCGTACAGATGATGATGTTAGCGATGCTTATTTTTACCTCATCGCCATTTGATCGTACATTGCCCAATTTACCAGTTGATGGCGCGGATCTTAATCCTGTGTTGCAAGATTTTGGTTTGATTATCCATCCGCCTATGCTTTATATGGGTTATGTAGGGATGGTTGTGCCATTTGCTTTTTGTATGGCCGCTTTGTGGGAAGGTCGCTTGGATGCGGTATGGACGCGCTGGTCGCGCCCGTGGGCGCTGGCGGCTTGGGGCTTTTTAACGGTTGGGATCGCGCTTGGCTCGTGGTGGGCCTATTATGAGCTTGGCTGGGGGGGTTGGTGGTTTTGGGATCCAGTAGAGAATGCTTCTTTGATGCCATGGCTGGCGGGTACAGCGTTGCTACATTCGCTTGCGGTCACTGAAAAGCGCGGTGTCTTCAAAGCGTGGACGATCATGCTGGCGATTTTTGCTTTTGCGCTCAGTCTGCTGGGTACGTTCCTTGTCCGTTCAGGCGTTATTACGTCGGTGCATTCGTTTGCCGCTGACCCAACGCGTGGCCTTGTCATTCTAATGATTCTTGGTGTGATCATTGGTGGGGGTTTGTTGATGTTTGCTGTGCGCGGCTGGCGATTGACGGTTGAGAGTCAATATCAGCTGATCTCACGTGAGTCGTTTTTAGTCATCAATAATGTCATCATTCTGATTTCGACGTTAGTTGTGTTACTCGGTACGCTCTATCCTATTATCGCCGATTCTTTTAATTTAGGACAGGTGTCTGTTGGTCCTCCTTACTTTAATGCCCTGTTTGTGCCACTGACATGGCTACTATTGGTAGCGATGGGGATGGGCTCTAATATTCGCTGGAAGAAAGACAGTCGACCGCTATTGGGCGCTGGTATGGTTATTGCGGTCAGTAGCCTCGTGTTAGCAGCGATTATCACGTATTTTGTTAGCCCGTCTGCGATGCTCAATATTGGTGTGACTTTAGCGGTCAGTTTTTGGGTGCTATTGTGGATGGCTGTTGATTTTAAAGACAAAACCAAAAACGCACCTAGCCGACTCAAAGGCCTACGCCAATTGCGTCTCAGCTATTGGGGGCAGCAGACCGCTCATATCGGTGTGATCATTGCGGTTATCGGCGTGGCGTTTACCACGACTTTGAGCATTGAGCGTGATGTGGCGCTGGCACCGAATGATAGCGTTCATGTTCAGGGTTATGATTTTGTCGTTAAAGGCTTTCGTGAAGTCAAAGGCAGTAACTTTGATGCTACCCAAGCTGAAGTAGAGATTAGCAAAGATGGACAAGTGGTGACGACTTTGTACCCTGAAAAACGTAACTACATTATTAGCATGATGCCGATGACAGAAGCGGCCATCGACGCCAGTCTGATGCGTGATGTGTACGTAGCGCTTGGCGAACCTATCGCCGAAAATAGCAATGAATGGGCGTTTCGTATTTATGTCAAACCGCTGATTCGTTGGGTATGGCTGGGCGCGCTTATTATGGCCTTCGGTGCACTGTTGAGTATGCTTGACAATCGTTACCGTATGAAGAAAACCAAAGTGCCTGTGCAGATTGCTCCGAAGGAGTCAGGTGTTGGTAACACTGCTGATTTGGGCACGCCAGCCACAAAGACAGGGGGCAATTAATATGAGCACAGCAAATAATTCCTCTGATAAAAAGGCTCAGCAAGCTAAAGTAAATCACCCTAAAACCGTCAATAAAAAACAGCTGAGATTATGGTTCTTAATCCCGCTGATTGTGTTTATCGGTTTTATGGTCATGCTATACATGCGTTTGGGTAAGCCGACGGACATCGTAACCAATACCGCGCTTGAGCGTCCTGTACCTACTTTTGAGTTACCCCTGCTGTCAGATACCAGTCGTATCATGACCAATGAGAATTTGCCCGATGAGCCGTTTTTGATGAACATCTGGGGCTCTTGGTGTCCCACTTGTATCATTGAGCATCCGTTTTTAATGCAGTTAGAGGAGCGCGGTGTCAATTTGGTGGGTGTTAATTACAAAGATGAGATTGGCGATGCGTTAGGATATTTGAACCGAGGCGGAGATCCGTTCTCGATGTCGATTCAGGATCTCTCGGGACAATTTGCTTTAGACTTGGGTTTGACAGGCGCGCCTGAAACTTTCATCGTCGATGGTGAGGGCATCATTCGTCAGCACATTATCGGTGAGATTAATGAGAGCAACTGGCAAAGTCGTATTGCACCTTGCTTAATGGTACTCAATGAGGCCAATAACAATGGCGTCAGTCCAGATCCGAGTCAGGTTGCGGAGGCGTGTAAATGATAACCAATCAAATAAAGGCAGTTATGATCAAGGTCGCGGGCCTATTGATCGCTTGTCTACTGAGTGTGGCAAGCTATGCTGCAATTGAGGTTTATGATTTTGACTCTGTGCAGCAAGAAGCGCAGTATCGCGGTCTCATAGAAGAGCTGCGCTGCCCAAAATGCCAAAACCAAAATCTTGCAGGGTCTGACGCGCCGATCGCGCAAGATCTCAAGCAAAAAACCTATAACATGGTAAAAGACGGCCGTAGTGATGGCGAGATTCGCGCTTATATGCAGGAGCGTTACGGTGATTTTATCAGTTATAAGCCGCCCGTTCGCCCCTCTACGTGGATCTTATGGTTTTTTCCACCATTACTACTCATCATATTGCTGATTGGTTGGTTTTGGCAAAGTAAACGACGTCAGCTCGTTGCAAGTGGCGAGAGTGGGGTAAAGGTAGACAATACCACAGCGGCGGCACTGTCTGTTGCTGAAAAGGCCGAACTTGATCGCCTATTATCACGTGCTGATAACCATGAAAAAAGTGATCATGACAACACAAGTTTTGAGGACAAAAAATGACCCTATTTTCTACTGTTGGCTTATTTATTGCCCTAAGCTTACTTATCGCCTTAGTACTTGCCGTCATTACCATCATGCCGTGGTTAAGAGCCTCGCGTACGCAACATCAACCTGTGGACAATCAGCTGTTAGATATTAACGTTGCTGTGTTCCGCGAGCGTCTGGCAGAACTGAAAACAGATAAAGACAGTGGGGTTATTGATGACAGCCACTATCAAAATCAAAAACTTGAGCTGGAGCGTCAGCTGTTAGATGCACAGCGCGACGTCACACCCATGGTTACCCCTGGGATTAAGAGTCGACTGATTATCATGGTTTGGGTGCCTGTATTGGCTGCCATGGCTTATCTGATGGTGGGTGATCGTACCCCGGTGTTTGAGCTGTGGGCCGCCGAGGACAAAGTGGGTCAAGTGGCTGATGATCTATTGACGGGCAAAATCGATCAGCCACCAGCGTGGGCAATCGAAGATGGTCAACAGCTTATTAGTGCCATGCAGACCAATGTCTATCGTCATGCCGATGATCCTAATCGCTGGATGCGTTTATCGGAGCTGTTCTTATCGTTAGAAGCGACAGATTCGGCACTAGAAGCCTTGTCACGTGCGTATCGTTTATCACCTGACAACGAAGAAATCGCAACCACCTACGCCCAGATTAGCTTCTTTGCCAATAAAGGTCAGTTAGATGCCAATAGCCGCCGTGTGCTGCAAGACGTATTGGCCAAAAATCCAGAGCATGAGGGCGCGCAAATGCTAATGGCAATGGGTGAGGCGCGTAGCAGTAACTTTGATCAAGCACAAGGTTGGATTAAGCGCTTACGTGACAGTATCGCCGCCAAGCCGGGTGACCATACTCAAGCACTGGCAAGTTTAGATGAGTTAAGTGCCAATGTGACGGCTCAGCAGCAACAAGCGTCTGAAGGCGTTGAGGTGACCGTAAAAATTAACGCCAGCCTCCTGCCTTTGGTCAAGGCTGATGATGTGTTATTTGTAGCGATACGTGATGTTAACGGTGGTCCACCATTTGCAGCCAAACGTTTGCCGATTAGCGTTATTAAGCAAGGCGAAGCGGTGGTTAGCCTCAGTGATCTTGATGCTATGATGCCATCGCGTACGCTGCAGTCTGCTAGAGTCGATAAAGTTCAGTTGGCAGTTGTTGCCCGCATCAGTCACAGCGGCACTGCCAGTGCCGAGTCAGGCGATCTATCAGGCAATCCTGTGGTGATTAGCGCTGACCAAGATCAGGCTAATGTAGAAATCAATCAGCAAATACCATAGTATATTTGCTTGTCTTTACCCATCCTACCATGTAATGCCATTGCCCAAAAAAACAGCGCGCAATGGCGTTATATGAACAGATAAGTCATGGCAACTTATCACAGCAATAATGAAAATACTTGAGGTTTGCAAAGCCACAAGGTAAGGTAGCTTAGCAAACAACCAATCCCTAAGTTTTATTAGTCCCAAAATCCTATCTATTAAGGAGAGTCGTGTAATGATGCGTATTATTTTGCTAGGTCCACCAGGCGCCGGTAAAGGTACTCAAGCCCAGTTTATTTCTAAAGAATATGATATCCCGCAGATCTCAACTGGCGATATGCTGCGTGCAGCAATCAAAGAAGGCAGCGAGCTTGGCAAAAAAGCCAAAGACATCATGAATGCTGGTGGTTTGGTTTCTGACGACCTCATTATTAACCTAGTGAAAGAACGTATCGCTAAGCCTGATTGTGCTAATGGTTGTATTTTTGATGGTTTTCCACGTACTATTCCGCAAGCGCAAGCACTGGCAGATGCTGACGTTGCCATTGATCATGTGATTGAAATTAGCGTCCCAGATGATGAAATCGTTAAGCGTCTATCGGGTCGTCGCCAGCATCCAGGCTCAGGTCGCGTGTATCACATTGACCATAACCCATCTAAGGTCGATGGTATCGATGATGTGACTGGTGAACCGCTGATCCAGCGTGAAGATGACAAAGAATCTACGATCCGTGAGCGTTTAGCCACTTATCATGAGCAGACCTCAGCGTTGGTTGGTTTTTATCAAGATAAAGCCAAAGAAGACGATGATGCCCCTACTTATAATAAGTTTGATGGCACACAAGGAATAGAGGACGTTAAGCAGCAAATTCTGTCCGCGTTAAAAGGCTAATTGTCGATCATTCAATTTGAATAATCGATAGAGCTGTGGAAGACCCTGCTAATTGGCAGGGTTTTTTAATGGCTAATAACAAGTAAGACTATCTGTAAAGGAAGATAATAAACGCCACGTATAAAAAAGCCGCCTACTGATGATCAGTAAGCGGCTTTCAAATACAGACGCGTTAACGCTTAACTAAGACAACCCTTATGCGTTACCTTGAGCATCAACTTGCGCTTGCTGTTGGCTTTGTGCGTAAGCTTGATCAAAGTTCACAGGCGCTAACAATAGCTGCGGGAAGCTACCACGCGTCACGATGTCGCTGATGACTTCACGAGCATAGGGGAATAATACGTTAGGGCAATATGCGCCTAAGATTTGACCAATTTGATCTTCAGGAATATCTTTTAGCAAAAAAATACCTGCCTGATGAACTTCGGCGATAAACGCGGCTTCATCAGCGTTTTTAGCACTCACGCTCACAGTCAAAATGATCTGATAATGATCATCGTCAAGTTTTTCAGCATTGCTAGACAGATTGATATCAAGCTCTGGATTCCACTCTTTGGTGAATACGCCAGCGCCTGGGACTTCAAGTGACATATCTTTTACATAAATGCGCTCTAACGCCAACTGTGGTTGTGCTTGTTCTTCAGCCATGATAATTCCTTTAAAGTTAGATCAAATGATTGGACAAACTGTCATTACATAAAACAGCATTGTAATACAAATCGAGAGGGTATCTCGACGATTTTTATCGGTCACTCTTATCTTTGCCCCTATCTTTTATAAAAAAGTAAAGACAGACGGCGCAGAAAAACGGCTACTTAACCTGCTAACAGCTCGTCAAGTTTACCTTGTTGGTTCATTTGATTGAGCTCATCAAAACCACCGACGAAGGTCTCGCCGACGAAGATCTGTGGCACAGTGCGATAGTTATTGGTTTTTTTCATCAACGCTTGGCGCTCTTCGCTGCTCATGTCATGCATGCCAATTTCTTCATAATCAACGCCTTTGGTTTTTAGCAGTTGTTTGGCGTTTGAGCAGTATGGGCAGATTGGGGTGGTATAGACTTTAACAGATACAGTCATGATAAATCCTTATTGTAAGTATAGGCGGTAACCGTTTTATTATAAAAAGTATTATAAATAATTATTCGATAAAAACTCTTATAATCCGTTACCAACCAATGAATTGAAAAGATATTTGGTGACGCTCATTATTAAAGTGGGGATGAGCGTTATAAATTCAAGCTGCCCCAATATAAAAGGCTGGACAGTATCACAAATGCTACATAAAAAAAGACACCTCTTCAGAGGTGTCTTTTTGGGCGCCTGTATGCATCGGACATCAATTAACACAGGCTGAGTACTTATTAACTATTTATGTAGGCTTGGCTTCGCTTTGCCTTTTTTCTTAGGCACAGTATCTTTTAACCCAACCAATGGCATGCCAGCGCCTTGCCAGCCGCCAATACCGCCCTCTAATCGATAGACACTGTCTTTACCGATCATCTGAATGGCAGCGCCTGCTTGGACACCCATGTCGCAGATAATAATCACTGGCTGTTCAATCGCGCGGATTTCTTCGATGCGGTCTTTTAGCTCAGTGAAAGGTATGTTGCGGCTGCCTTGGATATACCCTGATTCAAACTTCTTTTTGGCGCGAATATCGATTAGCTGCGCATTTTGCGAGTTAACCATCATACCAAGGGTGTTGGGCGATATTTTTCTGCCACTACGTTTGTTTTCAATGGTAAAAAACAGCACGGCAAGTACGGCCAATATACCAAATAAAAACGGGTGGTTGCCCACAAATTCCAGCGCACGATCCAAACCATACCTCCAAAAAAATAAGTGTTCTACTAGGCTGAGAAGACAGCCTAAGGATATTGAACAAGGCGCTATTATACCGATTAGACTGCCTATAGTAAATGTGCGATGGTCAACCTATATTGAACGATTAATAAGGCTTGGTATCAGCCTCTTCTCTTAACGTGACAAGGTTTTCAACACGGCGTTGTAACACCTCGCCATCAGCCACCGCTTGCCATAACGCGCAGCCTTTGCTGTTGTGAGTGTGGCGACAGTCGCGGAACTGACAGTCACCCGCCAGTGGCGCAAGCTCAACAAAGCCTGAGATGATGTCATCAGGGGACAAATGCCAAATGCCGTATTCCCGAATACCGGGTGTATCGACAATGCCGCCTTGTGTTAAGTCAGCTGGATTGAATGGCAGCAATCGGCTGGTCGTCGTGGTGTGCTGCCCAAGCTGGGAGTTTTCTGAGATAACATTCACGCTTTGACCAGAGTCTGGCAACAGCGCATTGATTAAGCTGCTTTTACCAACGCCCGATTGTCCAGCAAAGATCACCAGTTTCTTATCTATGTAATGTTTTAGCTCATCAAGCCCTTCTTGTTCATTGCTATTAGCGATGTTTTCAGGACAGTCAACTGAGGTTAGGACGCTCTCATAACCAAGTGCCGCATATTGTGCCAATAACTCACTGGTATCGACGCCGTTTTCTTGTGCTAGTAAATCGGCTTTATTGAGTACCAACAGTGGTTTTACGCCAGCATGATGACACACGACTAAGTAGCGATCTATGAGCGTGGGGGCAGCAGCAGGCAATGGTGCAAACACAATGGCGAGAATATCGACATTGGCGGCGACAGGTTTGAGCTTATGATAACGATCGGGACGTGAAACAAGAGAGGTGCGCGGTTTGACAGATTCGATACGTCCAAACCCCGTATTAGAGTCGGCGCTCCAGCGCACTTGATCGCCAGCGGCCAGCATCGGCAAATTGGTACGCACATGACAGCGCCAAATATCGCCAAGCTCGAGTGTCTGCCAAAATGGCTCAGGATCATCGGGCGCAACCTCCGGTTTTTCTGGTATTACGGCGGGCAAACTGGTGACTTGTACCTCTAATTGTTTGCCATAGTGCGCCATGACCACGCCATCCATCAAACTGTCATCGATGCTGTCTTGACTTGCCAGCTGCTGTTTATCAATGCGACGAATCTGTTGTTTAGTCAGTTTGCGTTGCCGAATTAATGCCATGGGTTTTTGACCTATTAGAAAAATATTGCTAAGTGTAGCGTGAAAATTTGCTAACATACAGCCTAAAGCGCCTGTGCCAGACAGTGGTTTTGTAATCATTTGGTTTTTGCACATACTAGCAACAGGCAGGCGCTCAGCAATGTTGACTGAATACTGCCTTCTATATCTGATTTATATAACGAAAATTATTTCAAAGTTGTTTTAAACTTTATTGCACATAGGATATTTTATGACTACCGGTGACCACCCCAACAAGATTAAAATTAAAAATCAAGGTAAAAAAGGGCTGGTATGGATTGATCTAGAAATGACTGGCCTTGATACTTTACATGATGAGATTATCGAGATTGCGACCGTTGTCACTGACGAGGATTTAAACGTGCTTGCTGAAGGGCCTGTATTTGCGATAAAAGTATCGGATCAAGTCTTAAACAAAATGGATGATTGGAACACCAAGCAGCATGGACAGTCAGGATTGGTGGATCGCGTGCGCCGTAGTACCGTGACATTGGCAGAAGCGGAAGCTGAGACGATTAAATTTTTAAACAAGTGGGTCGATAGTGGCAAGTCGCCTATGTGTGGTAACTCCATCTGTCAAGATCGTCGATTTATGGCGCGGCAAATGCCTGAACTGGAAAAATTCTTCCATTATCGCAACCTTGATGTCTCATCGATTAAGGAGCTTTGCTTCCGCTGGCGCCCTGATATTTTGAGAAATTTTGAAAAAGGGGGCAGTCATTTAGCCTTAGATGACATTCGTGATTCTATCCGTGAGCTCAAGCACTATCGTCAGCATTTCTTTCAGTTAATGCCTTAAAGCAAGCCGACTCAAAAATATAAAATAATTAAAAAAGGGTCTGTTGACGTCAACAGACCCTTTTTGTTTTTAAGCTAGATTCAACGATAAAATCAAACAAGCATTGTAAATTCAAACAATTCAAACTCAGCATCATTACTACTAAAACTGTCATTTGAATGCTCGTCATTTGTGACTGCACCAATCACCGCGCTCACTTTTGACTGGCGTTTGTTTTCATCTAACAGTCGCCAATCGCCAAGCACGTAGCGTTTTTTATCACTCGTGGCTTGATGGATATTCGGACGATGAGTGTGCCCGTGTAATAAGGCGTCGCTAGCAGTGAGTGCTTGATGCACGGCCTCATCATTCACATCCATGATGTAAGCGGCTTTATTGGCATTGTTCTGTTGGCTTTTTTGACGCATGTTCTCCGCGATAGCCAAACGTTTTTCTAGCGGTTTGTTGAGTAGATACCACTGAGTCAGTCGATGACGCATGATTTTACGAAAAAACTGATACTTTTTATCATCAGTACATAATGCGTCACCGTGCTCTAGACGATAGCGCTGCTGACCGATAGTCAAGGCGTACGGCTCTTCGATAAGTTCGCCGCCGAACAGATTACAAAATGGTTGTCCCAATAAAAAATCACGGTTGCCGTGCATCACTAAAATCTCGCAGCCATTGATGCGTAGCTGTTTGAGTTTGGAGATTAGGGGCGTTAGCCAATGTAGCGCTTGCTCATTTTCTGATAACGATAGGTAAACATCATCACCCAGCCATACCTCAAACCAATCGCCTAAAATAAATAGGCACTTGAGAGCTGGCAGGGCAAGGCAGTCATCAAGCAGCGCCAAAAAAGCCTGCACTAAGGCAGGCTCCTGAGGCGATAAATGCAAATCGCTAATCAATACTTGCCGCACTTGATGAGGGCGGGTCGTGATTAAATGATTAAAACGTTGCATTTATCTGTATCCTTGTCGATTAGGCCGCACGATTACTTAGCAGCCATTATTGAGTGATAATGGTCGCTGAGTTGATGACAACAGGCTCTTTTGGCACATCAGCATGCATGCCGAAACGACCCGTTGGGACGCCTTTCATTTTTTCGATCACATCCATACCGCTTGTGACTTTACCAAATACCGTATAACCCCAACCTTGCATGTTTTTGCCAGAGTGGTTTAGGAAATCGTTGTCTTTGACGTTAATGAAAAACTGGCTAGTCGCTGAATGCGGATCTTGGGTACGCGCCATTGCGATGGTGCCTTTATCATTTTTTAGACCATTGTCCGCTTCGTTCTCAATTGGCGCATTGGTTGGTTTTTCATTCATCTCAGCATCCATTCCGCCGCCTTGAATCATGAAGCCATCAATGATGCGATGGAAAATTGTACCGTCATACTGACCAGATTTTACGTAGTTCAAAAAGTTTTCTACGGTTTTTGGTGCTTTTTCTTCGTTGAGTTCGATAACGATCGCACCCATATTGGTGTCAAGTTCTACTACTGGTGGCATGTCTACCATGTCATATTCCTTTTTGGTTGCAGCGCCTCAAATGACGCTGTCAAGTGGTGGTTAAAAGTTGGGGGTTAAAAAGTTACGAGTAGTCTAACGGCTTTTTTATCCCGTGTCATGTATCAGGCTGTTAATGCGTTTGCGAAACCTGATAGAATAACGCAACTTTACCCATTTTTGACAAATTTTGATAATGCGGTCGCACTATCTGAGTTTTTACATCCCAATTTATTTTAATACTTTAGTTTGAATGTTTTATGATGCGTGATGGTACGCATCATGGACTGACAATTTGCGTTAGGAGCAATGCCCGATGAGTGAGCACTCAAGCAACAATGCACAAAAAGACGAACAAAAAAACGATTTTATTCGTAATATCATTCGTGACGATGTCAATGCGCAAAAGTATCAGCAAATTGTGACACGCTTTCCACCGGAACCAAATGGCTACTTGCATTTAGGTCACGTAAAGTCTATCTGCCTAAACTTTGGTGTGGCAGAAGAGTTTGGCGGCGTGTGTAACCTGCGTTTTGATGACACCAACCCAACCGCAGAAAAGCAAGATTACATCGATAACATCAAAAATGATGTAGAGTGGCTGGGTTTTGAGTGGGCCGGAGAAGCGCAGCATGCCTCAGGCTATTTTGATCAGTTGTACGCTTGGTCAGTACAACTCATTGAGCAAGGCGACGCTTATGTTGATCTGCAAACGCCTGAGCAGATCCGCGATAATCGTGGTTCTTTCAATGAAGTGGGTACGCCTTCACCATATCGTGATGCCAGTATCGCAGAAAACCTGCAGCGTTATAATGACATGAAAGCGGGTCAATATGCAGAAGGCGCGGCGGTTTTACGTGCCAAGATCGATATGGCAAGCCCCAACATGAACTTGCGTGATCCTGTGATCTACCGCGTCATGCATCAAGCGCATCATCAAACGGGTGATAAATGGTGTATCTACCCAATGTATGACTTCGCTCATCCGCTCTCTGATGCAATCGAAGGGATTACCCATTCATTGTGTACGCTAGAGTTTGCTGACCATCGTCCGTTTTATGATTGGATTGTTGAAAAAATCGGCTTTGACGTAGCGCCGCATCAGTACGAGTTTAGCCGCTTAAACGTCGATCATACGTTGACCAGTAAGCGTAAGCTTAAGCAATTGGTCGATGAAGGGATCGTCAGTGGTTGGGATGACCCACGTATGCCGACCATTGCTGGCATGCGTCGCCGCGGCTATACACCAGAGGGTTTACGTGATTTTTGTGAGCGTGTTGGTGTAACCAAAGCGGATAGTGTGGTTGACTTTCGCTTGTTAGAATTTAGCGTTCGTCAGTCGTTAGAGACCACCACGGCGCGCGGCATGGCAGTGTTAAAACCACTTAAAGTGACGATTACCAACTTTAGCGAAGCAGTAAGCAGTTGGGAGTCGCAAAAGGCCGACAGCGTCAATGCGCGCTTTGATGAGGCGACGCAAACCTTATGGTTAACCCAGCCCAATCATCCGAATGTCGATATGGGTGAGCGTGAAATCCCGTTTACTGAGACCTTATATATCGATCAAGGGGATTATGAGATAGAGCCGCCAGCGGGCTATAAGCGCCTATCGCCTGAAAAACCAGAGATCCGCCTGCGCAATACCTATGTGTTGGCCGTGACCGAACATATTACCGATGATAGCGGTAACGTCATCGAGTTAAAAGCGACCATAGATCCGGCTACTTTGGGTAATAATCCTGAGGGACGTAAGGTCAAAGGGGTGATCCATTGGGTTTCAGCCAGTCAAGGTATACCAGCAACCGTACGCATGTATGAACAGCTATTTAGTGTCGAAGACCCAAGTAGTGTGAGCGACGTACATCAAGCGTTAAATTCCAATTCGTTAACCGAGCTAAACGCGGTGGTTGAGCCATCCTTAGCCAATGCGGATGCTGGCACGCGTTTTCAGTTTGAGCGTGAAGGTTACTTCATCTCTGATAGCGAAGATCACACAAGCGAAAAGCCCGTGTTCAATCAAATCGTCAGCTTACGCGACAGCTATAAACCTGCTTAGTTGAACAGTAACCGCGCGGCTTACGTTTATTTTTACGTCAATACTGAACAATAGTAGTTTGAAATCTTACCCATTTCTAGTACGCTAGGGATGGGCTTTTTTATGAAAGATTGTAAAGTTGTTGAGAGTAAGACGTGAGGAAATGACAATGGCAAAATTTTTAAACAGCAGTGGGACGACTTATCATTTAGAGGAGTTGATTAAAAATGCTTCTGACAGGTTGATTATTATTAGCCCATATTTAAAGCTCAATGAGCGTATTAAAGAGTTACTAGAAGACCGTAATCGTCTAAAAATTGATATTCGAATCGTCTATGGTAAGAATGATCTACACCCTGAAGAAATAAACTGGCTGAAAAATTTAACCTTTATTCGCACCAGCTTTTGCAAAAACTTGCATGCTAAATGTTATCTAAATGAAAATGAATGCATCATTACCAGTTTGAATCTTTATGAATTTAGTCAGGTTAACAATAACGAGATGGGCGTACTGATTTACCGTAACGAAGACGCTAAACTTTATGCCGATACCTATGAGGAAGCGCAACGCATTATTCGTATCAGTGATGAAGTGCGAATGTCTCTTGAAAAAGTGACCGAGTCCGATAGCACGACTGAGCACCAAACGGACTCCAGTCGTAAAACAGTGAATACTAACTCCAATGCGATCATCACGCCCAGTGCAGAAGCGGTGACTCCCAATTATTCTAAACTGACGACTGCTAAGCTTGCTAAAGAGCGAGGCTTTAAAACGCAAGAGTTAAACGATAAGCTGCTTGCAGTAGGTTACTTAGAAACACAAGAAGGTGAATTGGTGTTAACCGATGCTGGACGTGCGGCTGGTGGTACAAGTAAGCGCGGTAAGTTCGGCGAGTTTTGCTTGTGGGATTCTGGTATGGTAATTTAGCATGACTCCTTAGACACTACTGAGTTTTTCACGCACAATTTGCTTAGTGGTTTATGGAATAATCGCATTACAATCCGTCACAAGACAATCATAAACAGTTTGTTAATATAAAATCAGTTTTTGACGATGTGTCTTGCGTTATCTGTGATAACTGAGCACGTCAATGATACTAATAGAGCGCATGTATACCTTTGGATATCAGTGCTCATCACTAACCTAGCTAAGGAATTAAGCATGGCACATTTACGTTTAGGTGATACCGCACCAAATTTTGACGCTGCAACCACCGAGGGTGATATCAACTTCCACGATTGGGCAGGTGATCATTGGGTGGTCTTTTTCTCCCATCCAGCAGATTTTACCCCAGTCTGTACCACTGAGCTTGGCCGTGCTGCGGCGCTCAATGGCGAGTTCCAAAAGCGTAATGTTAAGCCAATCTGTATTTCTGTCGATAGCTTAGAAGACCACAAAGCGTGGGCGAGCGATATCGGTGAGACGCAAGGGACAGCCATGAACTTCCCAATCATTGCAGATCCCAATAAAGAAGTCGCTGAGCTGTATGATATGATGCACCCGAACGCAGACAGCACGCATACAGTGCGCAGTGTCTTTATTATTGATCCAAATAAGAAAATTCGTCTAACGCTGACGTATCCTGCTAGCTGTGGTCGTAACTTTGATGAAATCATCCGCGTTATTGATGCGCTACAGCTGTCTGACGAATATAATGTCGCAACGCCAGTGGACTGGAAAGATGGCGATGACGTTATCATCCCACCAAGTGTCAAAAACGAAGAAATCGCTGCCAAATACCCTAAGGGTCACAAAGAAGTCAAGCCTTACCTGCGTACGACACCTGCCCCTAATAAGTAAACTGGCTACGCGCTTGATTATCAATCAAAATATAAAGCCCTATAACGGAAGGCTTGAACTGACCCCCAAAACTTGGTCGGTTTAGTTTACCCCAAGGACTGAGTTCTGTATTGCACAGGGCACAGTCCTTTTAGTTTCAATTGAATACGCTCATGGTTGTAATAATGAATGTACTCATGGATTTGTTGCTCTAACTGCTCAATGTTTTGAGGCTTCTCAAGGTAAATGGTCTCACACTTTAGTGTACCGAAGAACCCCTCCATGAG
>NZ_DFBY01000024.1:0-53980 GCF_002366815.1 Psychrobacter sp. UBA3068
ATTTTATCGGCAGGACATGCCGTGTTGTCTGCGGAGGGAGGATGCAGTCAAGGTCACCCGATGAAACAGAAAACTTGCGACGGTCGTGTGAAAGTCGCCTTAAGGCTAACGCTTTTAGAATCCCCCATTTGAGCTGTGCGAATGTGGTGGGAGTGTGTCAAATAGTTCCCAATCAAAATTTTTATATAAAATATCAAGACGATGTTATGGTATCGCCTTGATATTTTTAGTTTTATGGATTATTAAATAAACTTATTTAAAGAAAAGTCGCGTATTTAGTAACTGTAAGACAATTTAAAGTCCGTTATAATGGTTAAGTTATATTAAAAATTGAAATGCAGCTTAGGTGAGAATATGTTGGATAATTTACGCGGTATGGCCGTGTTCGCCAGTGTGGTTGGACATGGTTCTTTCAGTGGCTCCGCTCGTGAGCTTGGCATTACAACCAGTGCAGTCAGTCAGCAAATCCGCTCATTAGAAAATGAGCTTGGCGTGGTGCTGTTGCATCGCTCAACTCGTAAGCTGAGCTTAACAGAAGCTGGTGAAAGTTTTTATGAGGCTGCAAAAGATGTTGTCAGTGCGGCCGAGCAGGGTCGAATTAAAGTCAATCAGCTACGTGATGAGCTGGCTGGGAGTTTACGTGTAGCGACCACTCCTGAGCTTGGCGTCAACCACATTTTACCCGCGCTATCTACGTGGATGGCTGCCCATGATGACCTCAGTATTACCTATCTGGCAGACAATCATTATATCGATATGATTGATGAGCGTATTGATATTGCGATTCGGATGAGCCCAACGATCAATGATTCTAGCTTAAGTAGTCATCCGTTGACAGATGTACGTCAAATGCTTGTCGCCTCACCCCAGTATCTACGCCAGCATACCAAACTGCAAACACCTAAAGATTTGGCCGATCATCAGCTGATTTGTATTGAGATCATGAAAGATGCCAACCAGATTGATCTGATTCAAACAGAAACTGGTAAAAAAACACGCACCAAAATGAACTCACGCATTTATACCAATAACGTTTTTATGGCAACCACATTGGCCAAAGAAGGTCACGGTTTGGTGAGAATGATGGAGATGGATATCAAAAAAGAGCTTGAAAACGGAGAACTGGTTGAGGTGTTGACGGGTTATCAGTTGCCAAGTTTTGTCTTATATGCGGTTACTTTAAATCGCGAACAGCAGCCGGCTAAAATTACGCGCTGCTTAGAAGTATTAAAAAAGTACTTTCATGCTAATTAAGCGCTGATCACACTACACACTTATCGCTTGTTGTAATTAGCAATAAGTAAAAAGCCTATAGATCATGCAAATCTATAGGCTTTTTTAACATTAAGAGGTGACAGACGTCAAAAATCGCTTTAAAAAGATGGCTTTAATAAATCAATTAAACGCTCAGCCACCTGTGTGCTCTCATCACGGTTCATATTAAGCGGCGGTAGTAAGCGCACAACATGACCACCAGTGACGTTAATGATCATTTTTTGTTCATCACGCGCACGATCAACCAGCTGACTACAGTCCATGTTTTCAGGTAATGAGATACCAATCATCATCCCAGCGCCGCGGCTACTAACCCCGTATTGTCCTAATGCATCAACGATAGTCTCTCGAATGAATAATCCTTCGCGGATGGCATTATCCATAATGTCACTGTTTGCTAGCACTTCATAGACACTATGTACCACACGACTTGCCAGTGGCGTACCACCATAAGTAGAACCATGGCTGCCCGCTCCAAATAAGCCATTGGCGCGGCCTCGTACCATACAAGCACCAACTGGAAAGCCGTTACCCAACCCTTTAGCCGTTGTCAGTACGTCAGGCCGAGCGTTACTATGCTGATACGCGAAGTATTTACCCGTACGTCCATTACCTGTCTGCACCTCATCAAGCATAAACAGCCAATTGTGAGCCTCACATTCTGCTTGTAGCTCTTCAAGATACGTAAAACCATTGGCAGCGGTATTAAGACCGCCTTCCCCTTGAATAGGCTCCACAAAGACCGCGCAAATATCATCATGATCTTGCGCGGCTTGTTTAATCGCTGCGACATCGCCAAACGGTACGCGGATAAAATCTGCATCCAACGTGTAAAACCCTTCACGCGCTTTTGGATTGGCCGTGGCTGACAAAGACAACAACGTACGACCGTGGAATGATTGCTCCATAACGATCACTTTGGGACGTTTAAAGCCTTGCTGATGCGCGTATAGACGGGCAAGCTTTAATGCCGCTTCGTTTGCTTCAGCCCCGCTGTTGGCAAAAAAGACGCTGTCCATTTGGGCGGCAGTACAAAGCGTTTCTCCAGCCCGCTCTTGCCAATCGATACCGAATAGATTACTCGTATGTACCAAGGTGGCTGCTTGCTGCTGAATGGCGTCGGTTACCTGTGGATGGCAATGCCCCAATCCGCACACCGCGATACCAGTCAACGCATCTAAATAAGGGGTATCATCTTTAGTGTACAACCAACTGCCTGAACCACGTGTAAAGCTGATTGGTTGACGGTTATAAGTAGGCATCAGGTAAGTAGCAGGCATATAAATATCCTTGGTGTGATAGATCAATTAAAAGTATGGGTTATAGTTCGTCAGAGAAGGGGGTGGTCTCAGCAGGTAACGTGTAGTCTTCATTTGCCCACGCGCCTAAGTCAATCAGTTTGCATTGACTACTACAGAATGGTTTATATTTATTGTCCTGCCATGCTGTCTGAGTGCCGCAACGTGGACAAGGATAGGTTTTGGGTGAGGTATTGGGGGTAGAGTCAGTCATAATAGGGGTGAGCGTATCCTTAAGGTTGCTTGAACAATTGGTGTGACCAGCGAATAGCGTTGGTATGGCTTGTCCCTCCTTGTCTAAATGACGATAGATAACAGGGTAGCCGCGATCGCTATATTACTATTGAGGTGGATTGACTATATAATAGCATGGGCTGAATAATGGCAAAAGACAAAAACTTTAAGGACAGTAGATGACAGACAATAGCGAGCTTACGCACCAGCAAAAGCGTGCATTTCAACCAGAGAAGCTATCGGCACCGCGTGACTTTATCACGCCAAGTATCATCGGTAAACATAAAGACAATGTGCCTTTGGTGTTAGAGATTGGAGCAGGGAAGGGCAAGCATGCTCTTGGCTTTGTAGTACAAAACCCTGATAAACATCTCATTGCTATTGAGCGTACGCGTAATAAGTTTGAGGCTTTCTCAAAATTGGCTACACGGCAAAATTCATCCAATCTAGATGCCATTCATGCTGATGCAGTTGCCTGGATTGTTCATGCTATCGCGCCTAGCAGTGTGGCTAAAATTTTTATCCTTTATCCCAACCCTGAACAGCAAAACCCTAATCAACAGTGGTTAAATATGCCTTTTTTTGAGTTCTTATTGTCACGCTTACAAGTAGGCGGAGAAGTGACACTAGTAACCAATATTGAAGCGTATATGGACAATGCTGAGCAGCAAGCAACTAAAGTATGGGGGTTACCAAATACGCGGCAGCGAGTGCCAGACGATAGCCAGCGGACGCATTTTGAAGTGAAGTATTTGGCGCGTGGAGAAGCATGCTGGGAGCTTAATATGCATAAGCCAGAAGGTTATAAAACGAGATTTGATGACTGGCAGACTGTATTGTAAGTTGAAAAATTAGCCTAAGCAATAGTAAAAAATTTAATAAAAAATAAGGCCGCCCCTAAGAGGCGGTCAAAAATCGCTCAGTGAACATCATTATAAATAAGGTTTTACCAACTTATTAGAATCAGTGTATGCATCTAATACCGTCAAAAAAGTATATGCACCGATAAACTTACGGCTGATGAACATAAACTCTTTTGGCGGAAGATTAAACTCAAAAGACTGCATCGCTCGGGTGGCCGCAGAGGAGAGGCGTGAATGCAATTTACTATTTGCCCAAATATAACGATTGTTTTTATCCAAACAATCAGCAGGAATATTTGGGTTTGTTGCAGGATCACTAAAGGGTTCAGTGGCTAACAAAAATAACGAAGCAATGTCAGAGCGGACTTTTTCACTCATACTATCAAAAAAGTCATAGCCTCTCATTGCAAGCTTCATGGCTTGATGGTCATGACGGTAGCCCGCCTTTAGCAAACCATGAGCGATGGTTAATAAATGATTATCAAACTCACGGATAGCACCAAAATCTAACAACACTAATTTATCAATACCATCATCACTGTCACTAACACGAACCAGATAGTTACCAAAATTTGGATCCGTTTGCATCTCACCCCAAACGAAAATTTCTTTCATCATGACTTCAATGGCAGCTTGCCCGATCGCATTACGGCGTTCATGAGGCAATAGTTGCAGCGCCTCAGAGACCACGGTAATACCTGGTTCATAAGACATACATAGTAAGCGTTTTTTTGAATAAGTACGATTAATCTTAGGAACCACATAACGAGGATCATGACTCAAACGGTCATAAAAGCGCTCTGTGGTCATCGCTTCTGCTTCGTAGTCGACTTCATGATGGAGTAGGTCACGTATCTCTTCAAACCAAGCATCAAGCGAACGGGTTTGTGGAACGATGTTGCTGACTTTTAACAGCTGTTTAAACAGCGCAAGATCCGAGTTAATAGCATCTGCGACACCTGGATATTGAATCTTTAGTACAACTTGTTCGCCAGTTGCAATGACTGTGGCACGATGGACTTGGGCAAGGGAGGCGGTTCCAATAGGGGTAGGGTCAACATCCAGCTCATTTAACTTTTCACCCAACAACTCGCGTAACGTTAACTCAATTGTCGGCCATGATAATGTCGCTGTGTCATCATTTAGCGTTTGCAGAGCACGTGTGATTTCAGGTGGCAAGATGTGTTCACCATAAATCGCTAGCATTTGGCCAATCTTTACGACTGAACCTTTCAACTTACCAAGCTCTGATGCAAGATAATTAGCCTGTGCTTCCATAAATGCCTGATTACGCGCGGTACGTGCCTCTTTATTTAAGAACATACCAGACACACTATTACCCGCCCAACGACGACCAATATTCAGGGAGGTTTTGGCAATCGACATTCGACGCTCAAATCCTGAGGTTTTTAAATTATCAATTGACTGCTTGTTGCTAGAAGGTTTAGACGTATCATTTGCCATAAATATAATCATTCATCCAGTTGCTATTGATTTGCGGGTTCGAAACCTACAATACAAGGGAGATGCGATGTACAAGTACAAAATTGTACCATATAAAGCCCATTTGGTTGATGAGCCTAAGCTGGCTGATAGCAGTTACTTTGTAAGCCATGGTATGCATTTGAGTATTGCTAGATATTAAATATACAATTGTTAAGTGATTACCATTAATAGGTGCTTTGACGCTCACACGAGTGAGGCAACTATGTATATATATCCGTAGGGGTTGTTAAAAAAGGCAGCAGTCAGAAGATTGGTGGTACATAAAATGACCTAAAAAGCGTCACCAAAAAATAAGACCTAGCATCAAGCTAGGTCAAACACCATAAGGTAAGAATTATTTAGCAACACAGTCGAGGCACACTAACCGCTTAATCAGCCGAATGAATCACAATTTGTTAAGCATTTTCACGGGCAATGGCATGATGTCCGATATCACGACGATACTGCGCACCATCAAAACTGATTGCTCCTGTGACGGCTAGTGCGGCTTGTTGAGCATCAGAAATGTTGTCTGCTAGGGCTGTCACGCATAACACCCGTCCACCATTAGTGACCACTTCCTGCTCACTATCTACGGCGCTATTATCAGAAAATGCGGTGCCAGCATGGAATACTTTAACAGCGTTGGCGTGACTGGTATCAAGTTCTGGCAAGCCAGCAATGACATCACCTTTTGATGAGGTTTCTGGATAACCCTTTGAGGCAACGACGATACCAAGAGCAGGGCGCGTATCCCATTTGGCACTACTAGGCAATTGACCTGCCAGCCCTTGGGCGACCAAATCTACCATCGACGACTGCAAACGCATCAAAATAGGCTGTGTCTCTGGGTCACCAAAGCGGCAGTTAAACTCAATAACATAAGGATCACCTGCCTGATCAATCATCAAACCTGCATATAAAAATCCCGTATAAGGGTGACCTGACGCTTTCATCGCATCAACCACTGGCTGGATCACTTGTGTCATTACTTTGTTATGAACCTCTTGCGTCACGACTGGTGCAGGAGAGTAGGCACCCATACCGCCCGTGTTCGGTCCTGTATCCCCTTCAAAGGCACGTTTATGATCTTGACTGGTCGCCATGGGTAAGATATTTTCACCATCAATCATACAGATGAAGCTCGCTTCCTCCCCCTGTAAGAACTGCTCGATAACCACACGGCTGCCAGCATCACCAAATTTGTTATCCGCAAGCATATCATCAATTGCGTCATACGCTTGTTCGACAGTCTCTGCAACGATGACGCCTTTACCCGCCGCAAGCCCATCTGCCTTGATAACGATTGGGGCGCCTTGCTCATCGATATACGCTTTGGCCGCCGCCGCATCCGTAAACCCCTGGTAAGTCGCCGTTGGAATGTTGTTTTGTGCCATAAATTCTTTGGCAAAGGTCTTTGAGCCTTCTAACTGAGCACAATACGCCGTTGGCCCCCACGCTTTAATACCAGCGTCACGGCAAGCATCGACAATACCCGTGACTAAAGGCGCTTCTGGTCCCACGATGACCATATCAATAGCATTGTTTTGACAAAATTCGATAACCGCACTATGTTCATTGGCGTTATCTTGGCTAGACGCTAACACAATGTTTTGGCATTTAGGTTCAAGGGCAGTACCAGCATTACCCGGCGCAACGTAGACATTTTTTACATGGTCATCTTTTGCACACTGCCATGCTAGTGCGTGTTCACGACCACCTGAACCAATCACCAAAATATTCATCATACGTCTTGCCCTTAGCGTTAAAGTTAATAGTAAGTAAGTCACACACTCTTAAATGCACCCGCGTATTCTAACAAAAAATTCATGACGATTGCCATGAGTATCCACCCGCCAGCAGTTAATAACCTGTCAAGCTAAATGCCTGTCTCATTAGTAAATGTTATCGGCATGTTGCTGATTCATGAAATGATGTTGTACGCTTTAGCTCGCGCCTTAGGTGCGTTAAACTTCACTAGATTAATGGTATTAAATCCTGATTGCTAAATATTCTTAAAATATAAGAGTAAAATAAGGAGAAAAACTTCAAAAAGCAAAAAAAATAGAATAATTTACGTAAATGGATTGATTGCTTTCCCGCATCAATAGTATGAAACACATTCATGCGGTATTAGCAGATAATACAGATTAATAAAATCAAATAAATACATGATAAACCAAACCTGTAAAAAAGGACGAAGGACATGCCAAACTCTCTCAGTATCGCAAAAGAGCGCATCAGCCAGATAAGCGATATTGCTACCAGTTATGTACAAAAAGACAAATCGTTGTTTGACCATTTTATTCATAGTTATTACCAGCCGCTACACCAAGAGACGGCAAAAACAATCAGTAATGCTGACTTAGCAGGTATGGCGCTCCATCATTTTACGCTCCTCAAAGCCTATGATGGCAGTAAGCCGCAGTTGTCTGTGCTAAATCCAAAAGCAGAAGAACAACATTTTCACAGCTCGCACACCGTGATTCAAATTGTGGCATATGACAGACCGTTTTTAGTTGATACGATTTTGATGAGCCTTGAAGCGGAAGGCATCGATGTGCATCGTACTTACAACATCATTGTCAGCGTTGAGCGTAATGATGATGGGAACATTACTCATATCGAAGGCGCACATGAAAGTGCCACCTCTCATTTTTCATTGATTCACTGTGAAATCGCTTACCAAGACAATGATGACTTGGAGGCGCTACAACAAATGCTGTTGGCCAAAATTGCGACACTCGATACCGTCGTTGGTGATTGGAAACAGATGCGTGCGCAGCTGACCGACATTAAAACGGAGCTATCAAAAAAACCGCTGCCCGAAGTATTTTACTCCCAGCAGGAGATCCAAGCGTTTTTAGATTGGATATTAGACGATCATTTTATATTCTTGGGTTACCGTGAATATAGATTAGAAGGGGGCCAGTCGGTTGAGGTGGATGTCAATGGCGAACCTGCGGATTTAGATTTATTTGCTATTGGCAATAGTGGCCTTGGGTTATTACGCGGGGCTGAAGAAGATAAATTGTCAGAGAGCTTTAGCCAACTGCCCAAAGTGTTAAAGCAGCTATTGACTGAGCCGCGCGTGTTGATGCTCTCTAAATCAAGCCGCGTATCGCCCGTACACCGTCCTGTATATATGGATTTTTTGGGTATTCATAAATTTGATGACAACGGCAAGCTGGTCGGTGAATATCGATTTATTGGCCTGCTGACGTCACAAGCGTATCAACTTACCGTGCAGCAAATACCGCTATTACGTGAAAAAGCCAACCAGATTATGATGATGGCCGAATTACCACGCGATGGTCATGCTCACCATAAACTGATGCACGTCATTAATACCTTGCCACGTGATGACCTATTTCAAGCCAGCGTTGAAGAGCTGTATCCTATCGTGTCTGGCATTAGTCAATTACAAGACAAAAAGAGCTTGCGTCTGTTCAGCCGTATCGATCACTATCAGCGTTTTGTCTCGTGCTTGGTTTATATTCCGCGCGACAAGTTCAATACTGAACTGCGTATCAAAGTACAGAATGTGCTAAAAGAAGCTTATGGCGGCACATCATCTGGCTTTACCACTGAATTTAATGAATCTGCTCATGCTCGTGTTCATGTGCATGTCCGTACGGTGCCAGGTCAAGTAAAAGACGTTAATACAGCCACGCTTGAAGCCAAGCTGTCTGCACTTATGCAATCGTGGAGTGATAGCTACCAAAAAGTGTTGCTCGACAATGTGGGTGAGCAGCAAGCCAACGCTTTAAACCGTCGATTTTTAAATTATATTCCTGCGGCGTATCAAGAGCGTTTTGATGCCCGTACCGCCGTTGAAGACACCAAACGCTTGGCTGGACTGACAGCAGAGCAGCCGATGATTTGGCACTTGTATCAATCGACAGGAGACGCGAGCAATCAGCTACATCTAAAACTGTATGGTCGTGAAGAACCTGTGATCTTGTCCAAAGTACTGCCAATTCTCGAAAACTTCGGCGTATCGGTCATCTCAGCCCAAACTTACGAGTTTGACCTACCAGAACAGCCTATTTGGATGCAAGAGTATGAGCTGACATTAGAGCATGTCGATACCGTTAACATGCAAGTGGTGCGAGGTCAGTTTGAAGACAGTCTCAAGCAGATTTGGGCAGGACAGGTCGAAAGCGACTCCTTTAATGAGCTGGTATTGACGACTAACCTAGATACGTATGATGTGGTGGTGCTACGAGCTTTATCACGCTATATGATGCAAGCAAAAGCACCGTTCTCTAGTACTTATATTCAACAAACTGTCGTAAAAAATAGTGATATTAGTGTGGCCCTAGGCCGTTTGTTTGATGCGCGTATGAACCCTAAACACAGTGAAGACGAACGCACAGAGAAAACGGCGCAAATCTACGAGCAGATTACCGCGGCACTTGCAGACGTCGATAGTTTAGATGAAGACCGTATTTTGCGCTGGTATTTAGACTTAATCAACGCCATGGTACGCACCAACTTCTATCAAACTGATAGCAATGGTCGACGTAAAGATCGTTTGTCGTTTAAATTCTTGGCAGCAGACATTCCAAACCTACCACTGCCCAAACCCATGTTTGAGATATTTGTTTATTCACCGCGTGTTGAAGCCGTCCATTTACGGGGTGGTAAAGTCGCGCGTGGTGGTCTGCGCTGGTCAGATCGTATGGAAGACTTCCGTACCGAAGTGCTGGGTTTGGTCAAAGCACAGATGGTCAAAAATGCAGTCATTGTCCCTGTGGGTTCAAAAGGCGGCTTTATTGTCAAAAATAAAACCATGGCAGATGGCCGTGAAGCATTCCAAGCCGAGGGTATCGCCTGCTATCAGACGTTCTTACGCGGTATGCTTGATATTACCGATAATATTGTCGATGGCAATATTGTCCCGCCAGCCAATACGGTACGCCATGATGAAGACGATCCGTACTTAGTGGTTGCTGCTGATAAAGGGACAGCCACTTTCTCTGATATCGCCAACGCCTTGGCGGCAGAGTACAATTTTTGGCTAGATGATGCCTTTGCTTCAGGTGGTTCGGTAGGCTACGACCATAAAGCAATGGGTATCACCGCACGTGGTGGTTGGGAATCTGTTAAGCGTCATTTCCGTATGCGCGGTATGGACATTCAAAACCGTGATGACTTTACCGTGGTTGGTATTGGGGATATGAGCGGTGATGTGTTCGGTAATGGTATGTTGCTCTCAAACCACATCAAGCTGGTTGCAGCCTTTAACCATCTACATATCTTTATCGATCCCAATCCAGACACGGCGACCTCATATGCCGAGCGCGCCCGCTTGTTCGAGCTGCCACGCTCGTCATGGGCAGATTATGAAGAATCCTTGATCAGTCAAGGCGGTGGTATATTTTCTCGTCAAGACAAAACCATCCCGATCAGTGCGGAAATGAAAGCACTGTTTGATATTAATGAGGACAGCCTTGCACCCAACGATTTGATCAGTGCCTTACTACGGGCACCTGTTGATCTGATCTGGAATGGCGGTATTGGCACCTATGTCAAAAGCGTTAACGAAACTCATGCCGATGTCGGTGACCGTGCGAATGATGCGCTACGTGTCGATGGCAATGAGCTACGTGCAGCTGTCGTTGGTGAAGGCGGCAACTTAGGTTTTACCCAGCAAGGACGTATCGAATACGCCCAAAAGGGTGGCCGTATTTACACCGATGCTATCGATAACTCAGGCGGTGTTAACTGCTCAGATCACGAAGTCAACATCAAAATCTTGCTTGGTAAAGTCGTCGAACAAGGTGATATGACTTTAAAGCAGCGTAATGAGCTGTTAGAAAGCATGACTGACACTGTGGCCGAGCTCGTGTTACGCCAGAACTACTTACAACCACAAGCGATTGAGCTGAGCCAACTTCTTGCATCCGCAAATCTGAGCGAACATCAACGTTTCATTCAGATGTTAGAAAGTGAAGGCCGTCTTGACCGTGCAATCGAGTATCTACCATCAGACGAAGAAATTGCCAAACGTCAAAAAGTGGATACTGGTCTGACCAATCCTGAGTTAGCCGTCGTCATGGCTTATGGTAAAATGTGGGTTTATGACAACTTGCTGTTGTCTGACCTGCCAGATGATCCGTACTTCATCAACGAGCTGCGTAAATACTTCCCTGATGAGCTGGCCTCACGCTTCTTTGATGAGATGACTGAGCACCGTTTGCATCGTGAAATCATCAGTACCTATTTAACCAACAGTGTGGTCAACCGCTTAGGTATTGAAGCGTTGTTCCGCCTTTTTGAGGAAACAGATCAATCATTGGCAACCATTATTCGGGGTTATGCGATCAGCCGTGATGTCTTTAATGTCTCAAAAGCTTGGAAGACCCTAGAAGCGCTGGACAACCAAGTCGATGCTAAGTTACTGTTAACGCTTGAGCTACGTCTGCGTGATGCGCTTGAGCGTGGTATCGTTTGGTTTATCAATGCCTTTGGTCAAGATTTGCAAGTCACTGATATGATTGGCCGCTTTAGTAATAGTGTAGAAAAACTCACCAAAGCAGGCGGTTTTATTGAGCAGCAATTTGCTCAGTATCTACAAGAAGACACCACAAGCCTAATGGACAAAGCGCTGTCTAACACGGATGCGGCGTTGTTTGCTATGCTGCCATATCATGTTGATGCACTTGATGCGGCCATTTTGGCCGAGCAATATGAGCGTCCTGTCGATGAGATTGCAACGTTATATTTTGAAGCGTATCAAGTATTGCAACTAGATTGGATGATGGAAAATATTGCAAGCTTACCGCAGCAAGACTATTGGGATCGCCGTGCACGCCATGCACTCGTGAATGAGCTATCACGTAGCTTGCGTCTACTGATGGATGCAGTTCTGTCAAAACCAGATGCGAAGCAAGCGTTTAGTGAATGGCGTTCACGCCATTTAGATCAGTTGGCATCGGTAGAGAGCGAGATGCACAAACTTGATGAGCTGCATAGTAATGATGAAAACAGTCAAGTTAGTCTCTCAACGCTGTCCGTACTCATGAGTGAGCTCAGTGGTCTAGTGACTAAGTAAAAGTGAACACTGAGTAAAAATAAACATATAAGTTTATGTATGTAAAAAAACCACCGTTATCTATTAACGGTGGTTTTTTGTTGTCTAATAAAAGTAAGAACAAGAAAAACAAGAAAGGGTAGGGTGCAATAAAGCAAAACGCTGCGTTTAATCCAATAAACGCTCTAAAGGTATAAGCTTACCGTTTTCCTCGAACCGGACCTGTTCTCCTTCATCACGATAGCGATCAAATTGTGGTTTGAGGATGACATCGCCTTGATCATTAAGTAGACCGTATTTTCCAGCTTGCTTATAGGTATAAAGTTGATGATATAGCAGCTTGCTGATCGGTGATTCCGAAGAAATAAGCCGTTTGCCACTGGCATCGATGATTTGAGCACTGATAATCTCATCTTGAATGTCTTCACTCATCCCCGTCGCTGTACTGCCAGTCCTTAACCTACTATGTAGGAAAAGTAATGGACTGGTGGCATTGTTAAAAGACTCTATATGCTGATTGGGTGCAAATGGGATGATGATATCGTTGTTTTGGTCGATAAGCGCACTCTCATTTTGCAAATTTACTTGCATATACAACAGCTGACCAGTACAAGCATTGAGGGGCACAATCGCATCGTACTGCGGCATAATTGCCCAATAACCTCGGTCATCAAGCAGCCCAGTCTGTCTTTGATCACTTAACTTTTCGCTAGAATGAGTCACTATAAAATAATCTTGATCGTAGTGAGAATCGTAATGCGCGTGCTGAATATGAGCATCGGTTAGCGGGTATACCCACTCACCATGACGATTGATAATACCTTGTTTGACAGAGCCATTCTCTGTATTGACACTCACAATAAAGCTGGTAGCAATATCCGGTTGTGTTTGGATATCATCATACTTAAAAGGCACGATTGTCTTGCCAGCAGTATTGACGACACCGTAGTTTTTTGCGGCATGGCGGTTGTCACTGCGATCAAGCCGCTGCCCTAACACATATTTATCCATCACTATATGAGCATTGGTGAGACCCTCTATAATGACTTTGCCATCGGCGTTTTGTAGCTGCTGCGTGCCATCTGTTTGTTCGATCAATTTGCCTGTCAATTTTTTATTCGACTCGATACGCTGAAAATAACTAGAGGGTAGGTAACCGGCACAGTTGACAGTAGCGTGAGCTGAACTGACGACAGCCACCGAAAACACAGATAAAACAAATAAGCTGATAGGGTTATTGGGTTTTTTAGTCATCGCTGACTCCTTGTTGTTCGTGCCACACCACTTATTGTTTAGTCTAAATTATTTAGTCTAACTGGACACCCTACGGCAGCCTTGACCACTAATTTGACTAAAACCGCCAGAGAGTTTATCGACCCTAATTTGGGTTAAGATACGCTCTTTTAAGGCTTGTACGTGAGAGATAACCCCGATCAGTTTCCCTTCTTGTTGCAGGCTGGTTAAGGTATCAAGCGCAATATCAAGAGACTCCTCATCAAGAGTACCAAACCCTTCATCCAAAAATAGCGAGTCCACACGAATATTTTGACTGGCCATCTGCGAGAGCCCAAGCGCTAAGGCCAAGCTAATAATAAATCCTTCGCCGCCAGAGAGGTTTTTGGTACTGCGAATCTCGCCGCCTTGATAGTTGTCGATAACATTGAGCTCAAGTGGACTATTGTCATCACGGATGAGCAGGTAGCGATCACTCATTTTGTGCAGCTGCGCGTTGGCATGCTTCACCATAATATCAAAGGTCAAACCTTGGGCAAAGGTACGATACTTCTTGCCACTACTTGAGCCTATCAACTCATTGAGCTGTCGCCAGACTTGAAGGGTTTCTTTTTGCTGAGCGATGGCTTGTAGTGTGGCCTGTTGACTGCCTTTTTTCTCTTCGTTGTCTTTTATCTGCTGACTCATGGCGCCGATGGACTCAAGCAGACGATGCCGCTCATTTTGTACTTGCTGCTGCTCTTCAATCAGCGTTTCTTTATCTTTGTGGGTTAACGGTTCAGCCTGTTTTTCCAGCAGACTTTGTCTAGTCTTGCTCAATAAAGATTGCGCTTGCTTTAGCCTATCAATTATTTGCTGCTGCTGCTCAGTCAAGCGATGGCGCTCTGCGCTGGGCAGGCGAGCACTGACAAACTCTGATTCATCAGCAAAATCGGAGGCGATTAGTGCGGCGTTAAAAATGCGTTGCTGGGTATCAAGAGCAGTGGCCATGTCGCTCAGTTGTTCACTCAGTTGCTGCTGTGTTTGCTGTAGCTGTTTGAGGGTATGCTCAATGTTATCCAGCTGTCTTTGCGCCGTGATGTGCTCAGCAGTTGCCCGCTCAAGCACAGTCCGTAATCGTGTCTCTTCTGCTTCAGGGTTTTTATCAGTAAAGACATGCTCCCTATCTGCGGTTGATTTTGCAAGCGCTTTGGTATTTTCTATCACTAATTGAGCCAGATTATTCAGCTCATCCTCATTTTTATCTAGTTGACTCTGTTTGGTTTCGATTTGTATTTCTATGCGCCCACGTTCTGTCTTTAGCGTTTGTTCCTCTTCTTTTTTACCATTAAACTGATTTTTCAATTGTAAAAGGGTGCTGTGATGCTGACGCAGTGTTTCAATATGAGCCTGAGCATCCCCATCGCTTAGTATGGTTTGAGTCTCAATACTTGCTATCAATGGTTGTAGGGCGTGCTGTAAAGTGCGTATCGCTGTGATTGAGTCTGACTGATACTTGCTATCTGTGTATGTGCTTAGCAGCTGCAATATGTCGTCTTTAAGGGTTTTTAATACAGCGAAATTATCATGAGATTTTTTGTTTGTACTTTCTATCGTCAATGAGCTGAAATTTATATTGGCTGCAATATCATCAATGTCTCTTGCCAGCGTATATTGCTCTTTCTCTATATCCTCTATCGTTTGTCGAATCGTGGTGAGTGCATCGTTAAGCGTCTCATAGTGAGTCAACGTACTTTTTAGATACTCTCTACGGGTCACAAGCTTATCTCTCGTGCTATCTAGCAAGGATAGGGTGACTGTATTTGTGTCCATCTGCGCCAACGGTTGTACCATTGCAGCAATAGACGGAGAGTCAGTTTTACTTAAGGCTGAGGTGATTAATTGGCTGATATCAGCATTTAATTGTTGTATTTGCTCACCTAGCAGGATCTGCTGCTCTTGGCGTTGCTCAAACTGGACTTGTTTTTTTGTCTGATTAATGTGTAGCTCAGATAGAGCATGGTCTAAATCCGCTATAGTCGCATCCAGCGCTGTTATTTGTCGCTGCGTCTGAATAGATTCAGTCTCTTGTGTTAAATGGGGGTGCTTGGCGCTATAAGGATGCTCGCGCGCACCGCAAAGCGGGCAGGGATGCCCGTCTTTTAAATCAGCGATATAGTCTTCTAACGTGGCGACCTTTTGTTGTAAATGAAGCTGGGTTTGTTTGTCTTGACGCTTGTCTTTAGCGTCCTTGATGGTGGATTCTTTGTCGGCAATGATGCCAGAAATTTCCGCTAGCTCGCTGTGTAGCAATGGTAGAACACCGTTTATCTGTGCGACTTGGGTACTAAACTCATTGAACTGGAGCCTATTAGCACGCATTTGCTCAATTTGGCTGTTGAGATAATCGATTTGCTCTTGCTCATCTCGCATATCAACCAATGACTGGCTCTGGATTAATGCGGTTTGCTCTTGGCGCAATGTCGTCAGCTCATCCTGCATGGCTGCTTTTGCCGTATTTTTTACCTCTTGCTGTTTCTGCAAGATATCAAGATTGGTTTGAGACTGGTTGATCTGATTTTGCTGATGTGCATTGTCCTTTGCTAGGGCAGCATTATCTTGTAGCAGTGCTTTTAGACGACTGCAATGACTCTTAAAGTCGGCAATGTCGCTATCGATACCATTCAGTGCGCTTGCGTCATTAAGATACTGCGTTATGCGTGTCAGCTGGGTTTTGTTTTGCTCTAACTCTTGGGTGTGACGGTCTATTTCTTGACGTAAGCTTTGGGTTCTGGTGGTGAGGGTTTGTTGATTTTTCTGAGTATTGTTTAAGGTGTACGTATGCTGCGCAATGTCTGCATCAAGCTCACGTGCTTTCTTGATCTTGGGTAAGGCCGTTTGTAGCTCGTGAGTCGCGTCTTGCATGCGCGTGACAGCTGCTGTTAAAGTGCTCGAGGCCTGCACCAGACGTTCTTTTTGCTGTGGTAGTTGCTGGTTTGTTTTTTGTCGCTCATCTTGCAAACGCTTGACGGTATCACGGTTATGGATAAGTTGGCTGTACTGACGATCCATTTCTAGGGCTTGGTTGGCGGCCAACAAGCGTTTGGCATCAGGCATAAAGTCTGTCTGCGCTTGGGCGGCAAGGGTCAGCGCATCTTGGTAATACCTGACGTTTTTTTCTAACTCTGCCACAGTATCCAGCCAATGTATCTGTTTCACCAAGTCCTGATAGTGTCGCTGTTTCGCGGATTGGGCGGATTGATAGCCAGAGAGTTGTTCGCTAATAGCCGCCTCTTCCTCTGCTGTTAGGAGGGTTAAACCCTCTAAGCCAAACTGCAACTTGCTTAAGATGTCTTCTTCAGCGCGTTTTTTTTCAAAGACGTGGGTCGATATCGTCGCGTAGATATCCGTACCAGTGATTTTTTCTAAGATATCCGCGCGCTCGTCAGCTTTGGCCTTTAAAAATGCTGAAAAGCTGCCTTGGGCGAGCAAGATGGAGCGGGTGAACTGCTGAAAGTCCATCCGGGTCAGTGAGACAATTTTATCTTTGGTGCGTGAGAGTTTGCTTTCTAGTATCTCATCGCCAGCGGTTTTATCTGAGTCGTGAGCTGGGGGTTTGATTAAGGCGATCTCATGCGTCGCATCTTGCAAGTTACCATCAGATTTATTGTAAGCGCGGCGCTGGCCCCAACGGCAACGATACTGTACACCATTTAAATCAATCACCACCTCAGCGAAACACTCTGCCGTTTGCCGTGTCATCACCTCATTGCTACTTTTGCTGATGCTATTGATTCGCGGCGTCTCGCCATATAATGCCAGACATACCGCATCCAAAATCGTGGTCTTGCCGGCGCCTGTTTGCCCCGTAATGGCAAAAATACCTTCGTTGGTAAAAGCGGCATCACTAAAGTCGATATGCCATTCGCCTTTAAGAGAGTTGAGGTTTTTGAGTCTTAGTTCAATTAGGCGCATTTTTAGATCTTTATAGGTTTGGTTGATGGCTTATGTTAGACGTTTAGGCTGAGACAGCCAATAAATTGGCCGTTATTTATTCAGCTTGACTGTCATCGTGATAGATATCATGGAGTATCTGCTGATAGGCGTTGCGCAGTGAGGCTTTTTGGATGGTGGCAATGCCATTCATCTCTAGGCAGTGATCAAACACTTCCATCTCATTTAAATCTTGTAAATCCTCTGAGGTTTGTTCTTGATTGAGAACCTTGTTATAAGTGCGGGTGTTTTTAATTTTTAAGACTTCACAGGGCAGCCCTTCTATCATGGCATGGATTTCTTCGCGCAGTTCATGAATAATTTCATCACCATCATAGATGACTTCTAACCAAACAGGCTCAGTGCTACCCAGAGATTTGATGGCTTCTGCGATAGTGGTGAGGTCGCCTGTAATCTGGGCCAGTTTTTGAAAACAAGGAATAGCGAGGGAGGAAATTTGCATGGTCTTAGCATCGTTAACATGCGGTATGCTCGTATCCAAATCTTTTAAGTCACCACGCTCATTCATGTTTTCTACTTCCACAAAACCAAACAAGTCATCTATCAAATCATCTGCTTGATGGCTGAGCTTTTTTGCAGATTTTTTAATAGATTTGACTGTGGTTTGAGTGGGTAAGCGCGGGGTTGTCACATCATTGGCATCCAATGCTTCGCCAAACTTTATGATAAGAACCTGCTTTTGCTGCCGCGCCTCGCCAAAACCCATCGCGATGGGTGATCCTGAATAGCGGATGCGCTCACGACCACCGACACGTTGTGGTACGTGTAAGTGTCCCAGTGCGACATAGTCAAAACTCTCATCGAACATCTCGGCCGACACTTGCCCAAGTGAGCCAACATAAAGATCGCGTACGCCATCATCCTCCGTGGTCTTGCCGCCCGCTGCAAATAAGTGACCTGTCGCGATGATGGGCACGTGACGTTGATGTGATTTGACGAACGCTGTTTGCTTAGCTTTGGCAATGTTTGCGACATTATCATAGTGGGCGCGAATGCCTTTGATGACATTAGCGTCTTTACTATCAGCAGACTCGCCAGCGCTGCTACTACGTACGTCACGATCACGAAGGTAGGGGACAGCGGCAATGATGCAATGTGGTGCGCCACTGGTATCATTGAGTACCAACACTTCATCGTTTAAATCGTCACAGGCCGTGCCGATAACATGGACGTTTAGAAATTTTAGTACATTGCTTGGCGCATCTAAAAAAGTCGGCGAGTCGTGATTACCCGCAACGATGACAATATGCTCACAGCAAGACCGAGATACCCGCCCCAAAAATTCATAGTACAGCGCCTGTGCTCTGTTACTTGGGGTCATAGTATCAAAGATATCACCAGCGACGATGAGCACATCTACTTGCTGTATGCATATGGTGTCGTATAACCAATTAAGAAAAGCCTCAAACTCCTCATAACGCATACGGCCATACAGCCTACGACCCAAATGCCAATCAGAGGTATGCAAAATGGTTAAAGGGTTAGTAGGGAGCGTGTTTGAAAGCGTGTTAGAAACAGTAGGTGTGGACATAGTTGCGCTTATTGGCATTTAGTAGAAAGCTTTCATTCTAGCAAGAATTTTTGTGGTTTGCTCTGTTGCAATACGTGAAAAAAGCCCTGCCAATAATTGGCAGAGCTTTTAGAATGTTTGACAAGTGAATCGTAAAAGTTTTTTATTATCCACTGTTGCCCACCCGTTTTTTACGGTGCCGAAATATTAGCCACCATAGATAGCGCATGCGCTTGCTGGCGCGCCAACGGTTTCGTGTCTTTATTGCTAGCAAAGGATCCTTCACGTAGCCAGTTATCCGCTGTGTCATCACTGTTTTGATTGGACTGATTATACCAAGACAAGTCGTGGTGTAAGCTGACCACATCACCCATGATCAGTAAGGCCGGCGTTGGCAACTGTGCTTGCTCTTGCTTGGCGACTATCGTTGCAAGGGTTCCGGTCAATACTTGCTGATTGGACATGCTAGCGTTAGAGACGATTGCGATGGGTGTCTCAGCAGTGCGCCCAGCATCAATCAACCCTTCGGTCAACCGTGCTAGTGAATGCAGGCCCATATAAAACACCACGGTTTCATCGGTATTCAAAAAGCTTTTAAAGTTGTTATTGGGCGCCCCCGCCTTTAAAAAGCCCGTAACAAAGCGTACCGACTGCGAATGATCGCGGTGGGTTAGGGGGATGCCAGCATAACTTGCGGCAGCGTTGGCAGCGGTGATACCAGGCACCACTTGATAAGGGATACCGTGCGCTTGTAGGCTCTCAATCTCTTCGCCGCCGCGGCCAAAAATAAAGGGATCGCCGCCCTTTAAACGTACCACACGGCGACCTTTTTTGGCGCTGTTGATCAGTAATTCATTGATACCGAGCTGTGCCACTGCATGATTGCTGCGTTTTTTACCGACAAACACTTTATCGGCATCACGGCGGCACAAGTCTAACACTTGGGGCGATACCAAGGCATCATAGTAGACAATATCCGCTTGTTGCATCAATCGTAGCGCCTTAAACGTGAGGAGCTCTGGGTCACCAGGGCCTGCACCAACGATATAAACTTCGCCTATCGCGGTTTGCGCTTCTCTTGTGTCGTCAGAGTTAACCGGGATAGTCGCTGTCTGCTCAGCCGCGCTTTTTTCACGTATGGCTGCTGCTGTCCGATCTAAGTCGACTTGCAGTTGCGCGGCCGCTTCATTCTCATTACCAGCAAACATCAGCTGACTGACTTGCCCTTCAAATGCACGCTCCCAAAATTGCCGACGTCCTGTCAGGGTAGGTATTTTGGCTTTTACTTCAGCACGAAACTCGCCAGCCAGCTTGGCTAGCTTGCCATAGCCTTGTGGAATCAACGTCTCAAGACGCGCCCGCAGTAGACGGGCGAGTACGGGCGCTTTGCCGTTGGATGAGATACCAATCACGATCGGATTACGATCTATAATCGCGGGAAAAATAAAATCGCATAAATGAGGGGTGTCGACGACGTTTACTGGAATATTCAGCGCGCTGGCATCGGCATGAACTTGATGATTGAGCGCCTCATCGTCAGTGGCGGCGATGATAACGCGCGCCCCTGACATATACGCTTTATTATAGTTTTCATAAATCAGTTCATGCTTGGCCTCGTATTTGTTGGGGCTTAATAATGCTTGTATCTCATCGCTAATACATGGCGCTAGCACAGTAATACACGCACCCGCACGGCTGAGTAAGTCAGCTTTACGTAGCGCCACTTCACCGCCCCCCACGATAAGTACTTTGCGCTCTTCTAGTTTAAAAAACAGCGGGAAGGTGTTCATAGTGTCACCATTTATTTTATTTAAAAGATGCCGCCATTATGAGGGATTGCAGAGGCACTCTCACGTAGTGAATTGGCATTAGCATATTCGTTTTTGTCATGATAATGACAGTTTTTGATGGGAAAAGGAATAGATAAGTAAGTGTTAAAGAGAAAAGGAGTAAAGAGACTACGCAGATAGCTGGGTGCTAAAGATGGCAGTTATTATCAATGAGCCATCATTGATTGTTGAAGATACATCGATTGCGCGCGTTTCATTTTGTAGTTTGACTTGATTAATGCATACACTATTGAGGGGATGCGGGCAGAATAGTGTACGCATTTTCGCAAAAAACCAATAAACGATCTTTAACCGTATAACAAAAGCTTACTCAAACTCATTCAGCATTTTGGTAATGCGGGCATCTTTTTGTTGCCAGATATCCTCTAACCAATCAAACATCATTTTTTTAGTGGCTTCATCGCGGTCATAACCGCCATCCATGATCGCAGCGAATAACGCATCGGGTATCTTCAGACGGGTTACATCGACGCCCAAACGGCGAATATTGCCTTTCCATAAATCATCATAGTCAGGCGTGCCATCTGGGTACACAATAGTGATGTCTAAAATTGAGTCCAACTGATCGCCTAATGCGTTAATCGCTAACGACAAACCGCCCGCTCGTGGCTTTAATAAGTGCTGATAAGGTGAGTTTTGCTGGTCGTGTTTTTCTGACGTAAAGCGCGTCCCTTCTAGATAGTTGAGGAGGGCAAAAGGTTTGTTTTTTAACTGACGGCAGGCACGCTTGGCCTCAATCAAATTTTGCTTTTTAAGGTCAGAATTCTTTGCCATTGCTTTGGGAGAGAAGCGTTTAATCATCGGAAAGTCTAAGAAGTAAAAGGCTTGGCCAATGACGGGAATGTAGATCAGGTTAAATTTAGTGAAGAACCGCGTTAAAGGCAATCGGTCTTGGCTGATGTATTGTACGATACTGGTATCGACCCAAGACTGATGGTTACTTATCAGTAGGTATTGTTTGTCTTCGCTAAGATCGTCAGGCAAGGAAATACGCCAGTCTTTGTGCGGTAGTACATGGTCAATCACGGCGTTATTACTATTGATCCAGTATTTGGTAATCGCAATTAGGGCCTTATCAGCATGTTTTGATCCGGTCAACATTTTAGCCGCCCCCAACGTCCAGATGGGCAGACCCACCCCCATACTATTGGCGGTGAGGACGCCAGTACCAGTCAAAAAAGAGGCGGCTTTGCCGACTGGAGGAAATTTATCATGAAGCTTTTCGTAGAGTGAATCGATCTTTTTTAGAGAGGGCATAACAGATATCCGTATTGATGAATGCGTCAAAACATTCCTGATTTAGCGTTAAGGGGTAGGCAATGACACGCAAACCTCGAAAACAAACCATAGAATACCTCAATGGGCGACGATAAAACGTTAAAAAAACGTTAAAAAGCAGGGAGCGCGCCATGAGTCAGCTAATAATAGCTTATTGTAGCGCGCCCTTATCAAGCAACCTCAACAGCCTCAAACGACGTCCTGAACGCAAAAAGAAGCGATGATTCTCATATCATCGCTTCTTTTTTCTTCACACTACTTTTTATTCGGTGTTTATCTACAGCTGTGTGTGCAAACCACACTCACGACTTTCTTCTACTTTCGTCGGATCAAAGTAATCAAACTCATTTGGCAAGTCATGCTCTTCTAGATAAACATCTAGATCCGCGTCTGTTTTCTCAAACAATGGCGCGACTTTTAATACGCCATCTTTTGATAGGCTAAGCACGTCAAGACCTTGACGAAACTCGGTTTGATCTTTGCGGATGGCATTGAACCAAACATCAGGTTTTAATTCATCTAGGGCACGGCGGAACGGCTCTAGTTTTACCTGATCAGTGAACTCATCATGCTGCGGGTTATCAATGCCTGGGATACCGTTCATGGTCGCGTCACGATGCGCCGCCGTCTGCTTAGGAATGTACGTGATCACATTTAAGTTCAAGTCACGGATAACCTTATTGGCAAATTGATAGGTGGCATCGGTGTTGTAGCCTGAATCCACCCACAGTACGGTGATATCAGGACGCTGCTTGGCAACCAAATGCAATATCGCTGACTCGTAAGGACGGAAGTTGGTTGTAATAATTGGGTTTTTCGCTTGTGTTAATGCCCAAGCAACGATTTCTTCGGGCGACTTGCCTTGTAGGTCTTGGTTGGCTTGATCGATATCTAGGTTGGGATGTAACTGACTCATGATACGTTCCTTAATGGTGGTTAGGGTAAAAATGGCTAAACTAAAATAGGTGTGGTCATAATATTAAGCACCCGAAAACATCGGTAACGCGGCGGCGTCTCGGCCGTCATAGCTGCTGGCAAGCGCATTAAATGCTTGAGTGATGTCAGAGATAGACTGCATGTCGTGCTCGCTGAGCACAAAGCTGTCGACACCCGCCCGCAGTAAGTAAGCAATCTGGTCACGCCCAAACTTGCCTGCCATGCGAATCTCCCCTTGGTAGCCAATGTGGCGTAGGGTTTGGGCATAACTAAAGCCGCGTCCATCGGTAAAAGCTGGCACATGAATAACAATCAAATCTTGCTGTAATAAAAATTCTGACAAACCAACCAGTGCCTCTGTATCGCTATCGGACGTCACCCAAACGCCCATACGACTGGCATGCTGGCTGACTAACTCACGTACCTCTTGTAATAGTCCGCCAGCGAGCTGACCTTCTGTATCTAATAAGTCAGTAAGCGGTAGTACGATCTCACGTTTTTCTTGTTTGTGTAGTAGCTCAAGCAAAGTGATATGAGACAGGGCAATACCGTCTGGCAACTCATGGGTGTGAAGCGCCAACCATGTATCGTTTTGACTGATATCGGCGCCTGCAGTGTTTAATACATGATGATTACCCATAGACCTTCTCCTTAAAGGGTGCAATGCCGACACGATCGACCAAATCACCAAAGCGTTCTACCTCATGATCATTGCTGACGCGCTGTTCTAAATAGACATCTAATATCTTTTGTAGCGTAATTGCCACATCGGTGGCTGGCACCGCTTTGCCCAATATCTTGCCGATTTTGGCATCATTGCTGGAGTTGCCGCCAAGGCTGATCTGATACCAGTGCTCGCCCTTTTTATCGACTCCCAGGATACCAATGTCACCCGTATGGTGGTGGGCACAGGCGTTCATACAGCCAGACATATTAAGGCGAATCTCACCCAAGTCATAAAGGTAGTCGAGATCATCAAACTGTTTTTCGATTTGCTCAGCGATGTTATGGGTGGTGGCATTGGCCAGTGAGCAATAGTCCCAGCCTGGGCAGACAATCATGTCTGTGAGCGTGTTGATATTGGCACGAGCTAAATGCAGCTCAGACAGCTGTTGCCATAATTCGTAAAGCTGATTGGTTTGCACATCCGCAAATACCAAGTTTTGCTGATAGGTACCACGCAATTCACTAAAACTGTATTTGTCGGCAAGATCAGCAAGTGCATCCATTTGTGATTCGCTCAAATCACCTGATGGCACGTAGCGACCGTCCACCAGTCCCGCTTTTAGGGAAATCACCACAGCGCGATAACCCGCAACTTTATGTGCCACCGTGTTTTGGTGATACCAATTGGCAAAGTCTTTATCGCCATCAAGTTGTTGTTGCAACTCGCTCTGCGTTTGGAGCGCATCAAAGGTCAGGTAGTCGGGCTCAGTGAAGAAGCTGCTGGCAGTGGCAAAATTGGCATCGGTTAAGGTAAGGGGGCCGTCTTTGGTATGGGCTTGCCATTCAGCATCGACCAATTTAGCAAAGGCGGGCCCGCCCATGCTGTCAACCAATATCTTGATACGAGCCTTGTACTTATTATCACGGCGACCGTGTAAGTTATAAACGCGCAAAATAGCGTCTAAGTAACTCAGCAGATGACGACGCGGCAAAAACTCATTAATCACTTTACCAATCACAGGCGTACGACCAAGCCCGCCACCCACCAACACTTCAAAACCAAGCTCGCCTTCGTCATTGGTTTTTACATGTAGGCCGACATCATGTACCTGAGTGGCTGCGCGGTCATTGGCAGTACCAACCACCGCGATCTTAAATTTACGCGGCAAAAAAGCAAACTCAGGATGAAAGGTTGACCATTGACGAATAATCTCGCAATAAGGACGCGGATCGGCAATTTCTTCTTGGTGGATACCGGCATAAGGGTCGGTTGTGGTATTACGAATACAGTTGCCTGAGGTCTGAATTGCGTGCATCTGTACTGAGGCCAGCTCTGCCAAGATGTCTGGCACTTCTTCAAGTTTTGGCCAGTTCAGCTGAATGTTGGTACGAGTGGTAAAGTGCCCGTAACCTTTGTCATATTTGCGGGTGATTTCTGCCAACTTACGCAATTGATAACTTGCAAAAAGGCCATAAGGAATCGCAATGCGCAACATCGGCGCATAACGCTGAATGTAAAGACCGTTTTGTAGACGTAGCGGCAAAAACTGTTCTTCTGGCAGCTCACCGGCCAAAAACCGTTCCGTTTGGTCGCGAAATTGGGCGACACGTTCCTCTACTAAGGTTTGGTCAGCGTAATTATATTGATACATGACGTAATCTCAATTTTGTTTTTAAGCTTAAAGGCAGCATTGATAATGATTTGCGTGTGTAATAGGTTTTATTGCCAATCGCATGATGAATAATTCAGCTTACCATCATATAAGCTTGAGACTTGAAACATAAATTCCTTTCAGACATATCCATATCCAAACACAGCATAAATTTTCATAAAGAAAGTTAGGTAGCCTATGCTTATCGAATTTAACACCTAACTTGAACGTATGATCGCTTGCGCGCTAACCATCCGCTCATGGCGTCCTCTTACGTTGTTGCTTAATTTTCCCGTCCATTCCTTTCTTGAGGTTTTAAAATCCATATGAATCAGACCACATCAAAACTTGTTTCCCCGCATGGCAGCAACGAGCTAAAACCACTGTTGTTAAGTGGTGAGGCACGTATCCAAGCGCTAAAACTTGCCCGCACATTGCCGACCATCACCCTAAGCTCTCGTGAGCGTGGTGATTTGATTATGTTTGGTATCGGTGGTTTTACCCCATTGAACGGTTTTATGAATCAAGCCGACTGGCAAGGCGTGGTAGATAACATGCGCTTGCAAAGTGGTGACAACGCGGGCTTGTTTTGGCCCATTCCTATCACTTTATCTGCGCCTAAGGCAACTGCTGACAGTTTGAGCCAAGGTGACAAAGTGGCCTTGGTGGCAAAAGATGGCGAGGTGATGGGGATTTTAACGGTTGAAGAAACTTATACCATTGATAAAGAGCACGAATGTCAGCAAGTATTCACAACGACAGACGCAGAGCATCCAGGTGTACAGCAAGTGTTGAACCAAGGTGACATCAATGTCGCAGGCAGTGTTGAGGTGTTAAGTGAAGGCGAGTTCCCAACCTTGTATCCAGAGATTTATAAAACTCCTGCTGAGACGCGTGAGATTTTGGATGCCAAAGGCTGGAAAACAGTTGCAGCCTTCCAAACTCGCAACCCAATGCATCGCTCACACGAATACTTAGCCAAAATTGCCATCGAGATTTGTGATGGGGTGCTGATACACTCATTATTAGGGGCGCTAAAACCCGGTGATATTCCAGCGGAAGTACGTCAAGAAGCGATTAAAACCCTGATTGACAACTACTTTAGACAAGATACCGTCATTCAGGCCGGCTATCCATTAGACATGCGTTATGCTGGACCACGCGAAGCGCTATTGCACGCAGTCTTTCGCCAAAACTATGGCTGTAGCCATCTGATTGTGGGCCGCGACCATGCTGGCGTTGGCGATTACTATGGCGCTTTTGATGCGCAAACTATCTTTGACTATGTTGGTAAAGACGACTTGATTACCCAACCATTAAAAATTGGCTGGACGTTTTGGTGTAATGCCTGTAACGCCATGGCATCTGATAAAACTTGTCCGCATGAGGCCTCTGAGCACGTCAAAGTGTCAGGAACGAAGTTGCGCAAGGCTCTATCAGAAGATGAAGACGTGCCAGATAACTTTAGCCGTCCGGAAGTGTTGGAGATTTTGCGCCAGTATTATGCTGGTATCGCTCGCGAGGAACGTGCTGAGGTGAAATTAACTGGCGCCTCGGCAGTATAAGAGTATAGGCACTGACGACATATTCAGAAGTAAATAAGAAGTAAAAAGGGATTAGGCTTATCGTCTGATCCCTTTTTTTATTGAAAATACAGGTTCGAGGGCGCTTTGTCCCCACAGAATCCTCTTAGACGGATTTACTGAGTTTGATTTAACGGCCTCTAGTAATCACGATAGGGCATAAATAACAAAGTTACTTATGCCAAGTTAACCACTCGATAAGCGGATTCATCATTAAGCCTTTGACAAACAAGCTGCTAGCATAGTTCTCATCATTCATAGAGTCGCAATCAAGGCGTTATCGGTTTTATACCTTTATCGGTATTTTGAAAAAGTGGTTCTGTTAACTTTATTGAGAACATTTATGCAACCCATCACTAAAAAAATGACTGAAACACGCAGGCTGAGTATAAGTGGCGTTCTAGCAATGTCACTACTCGCAATTGGCTGCAGCTCTAACGACGCCTCACAACAGGATGGATCAACGACAGCACACGAGCAGCAAAACATCAGCTTATTAAATGTCTCGTATGATGTGTCGCGTGATTTTTATAAAGACTATAACGCCCTTTTTAGTCAGGACTATCAGCAAAAAAATCCGGGTAGTAAATTAGATATCAAGCAGTCGCACGGTGGCTCAAGCAAACAGGCAATGTCTGTGGCGAATGGCTTGCAAGCGGATGTGGTGACCTTTAACCAAGAAAGCGATGTGAACCTACTGGTCGAAAAGGGCTTGGTTGCCACCGACTGGCAACAAGCGCTACCAAACAACGCGGTACCCTATACCAGTACCATGGTGCTATTGGTGCGTGATGGCAATCCAAAAAACATCAAAGATTGGACAGACTTAGCGCGCAGTGATGTTGATGTGGTCATACCCAACCCGAAAACCAGCGGTACGGCGCGCTACGCATTTTTGGGGGCGTATGGTTATGGCCTGCATCATTTTAAAGAAAACCCACAAAACCATACCAAAACCGATGATTTTATCAAAAAAGTACTGGCAAACGTGGTCACTTATGACAATGGCGCGCGTGCAGCGACCACCAGCTTTACTCAGCGCAGCTTGGGCGATGTGCTGATTACAACTGAAAATGAAGCCCATTTGGCTGCCAAGCAATTTGCCAAAGGACAAGTCGATATTGTCTATCCAAGCTATTCTATTTTGATTAATAATCCTGTGGCGGTAGTCGCTACGACCACTGATAAAGATGGCAAGACTGTAGCCGCAAATACCTACCTACAAGGCTTGTGGGATGAGCCTGCACAAACGCTTATGGCAAACATGTATTTACGCCCCAGTGATAAAAAAATTCTAGCTGCTCACAAAGACACCTTACCTGCCATCAATACCTTTGATCCTGTGACGGTCTTTGACTCTTGGGAGCAGATTATGGCGACATTCTTTGTTGATGGCGGGCGTTTTGATCAGCTGGCACGAGTAGAGTAGCGGCTGACTTTAAAGGCGTAGCCCAGCCAAGCTGTGGTTATCTATTGGGTACGCTTTTGCAGATATTTGGCAACTGATTGATAACTTTATACTTACTGGCTTGTTATTCCGTTTTGGCAATAACATACGCATATTCATCATTAAACATAATAAGATGGCGCTGTTAGCATACTGACATTACCTAACAGACACTTTTGAGGGACTTATGACATACGCCGCGCGTTATCAACAAAAAAGTAAAGCACTTAACGTCTTGAGTATTGCAGGCGTTGCATTGACCTTGGGTCTTGCTGGCTGTAGCAATGGCGAACAGACAGAGACGACTGCTACTGCCGATGGTACGGCAGCGGGTCAAAACATCGAGCTGCTAAACGTCTCTTATGATGTGGCCCGTGATTTTTATAAAGACTATAACCCGCTATTCGTTGAGCACTATAAAGCTGAGAATCCAGACAGCGATATTCTCATTAAGCAGTCACATGGCGGCTCAAGCAAACAAGCACTCTCGATTGCTAATGGTTTGCAAGCGGATGTCGCGACGATGAACCAAGGCTCTGATATTGAGTTACTTGAGAAGAGGGGTTTGGTTGAATCAGATTGGGAGAGTAAATTCCCAGATAACGCCGTACCGTTTACCAGTACCATCGTGTTTTTGGTACGTAAGGGCAATCCAAAAGGCATCAATGATTGGGAAGACTTGACCAAAGAAGGAGTTGAGATTGTCATGGCCAACCCAAAAGTGACGGGTAATGGTCGCTATGCCTTTTTAGGGGCTTACGGTTACGGTTTACATGCCTTTAATAACGAAGAAGCGCCAGCGAAAAACTACGTAAAAGACATGCTTAAAAACGTCAAGGTTTATGAAAATGGCGGGCGTGCAGCCACCACTACTTTTGTTCAACGCGGTATTGGTGATGTTTTGGTGACTTTTGAAAATGAGGCCAATCTTGCCGCGACTGACTTTGGCGCCGGTCAAGTAGACATCGTTTATCCAGATTACTCTATCAAATCAGAGAGCCCCGTCGCGGTTGTGACGTCAGTGACCGACAAAAAAGGCACGACTGAAGCGGCAAAAGCCTATCTTGATTACTTATGGAGCGAGCCTGCTCAGCAGTTGGCAGCCGATCTATACCTACGCCCTAGCGTTCAAAGCGTGCTGGATAAAAACAGTGATAAATTACCACCAGTTGAAACCTTCCGCCCGAATGACGCGTTTGGGTCGTGGGATGAAATCATGGGCACTTACTTCAGCGATGGCGGTGTGTTCGATCAGTTAGCCGTTAATGCGCCGCAATAACCGCTTGTGACGCTCATAAGAGCCGTGAATGTACTAGCAATGGGTGTCATCTCATACGTATGAGCAGTCACTCATGAAAACCCCATAAAGGACATGGTCATTTGCGCTATGTCCTTTATAACATGGCCCTTTATAAAACAGACAGATTAATCATCAACTTGATACAACATGGTCTTACGTTAAGTACCATCCGATAGGCAATAGGACATCACTATGAGTGCAACATCTTCTTCTGCCAGTAAGCCCCCTTTGAAAAAAGGATGGCTGACACGTTTGCGTCAACGCAATGTGTTGCCAGGGTTTGGCCTGAGTATGGGTATTACTGTCTTTAGCTTATCGTTATTGGTGGTGCTGCCGTTTGCCATGATGGCTTATACCACCACACAAATGGGCTGGACAGGGTTTTGGGAAACCATTACCCAGCCGCAGGTCACTGCTGCGATCAAGCTGAGCTTATGGATGTCATTTTTAGCGATGCTGACCAATATGGTGTTCGGTACATTAGTCGCTTGGGTGCTCGTTCGGTACGAGTTTTGGGGCAAGTCGTTGATCAATGCGTTGGTTGATCTACCCTTTGCTTTGCCAACGGCAGTCACGGGCATCTCGCTTGCCACGCTTTATGCCCCTAACGGCCTAATAGGACAATGGTTCGCCAAGTTTGATATTCAGGTCGCTTTTACGCCGATAGGGATTTGGTTGGCCTTGGTTGTGGTCAGCTTTCCTTTTATTGTCCGCGCGGTACAGCCTGTTTTAGCAGAGCTGTCGGTTGAGTTTGAAGAAGCGTCCGCGGTATTGGGTGCCAATCGCTTAACCACGTTTCGAAAAGTGATTTTGCCCGAGCTGTTGCCCGCTTTATTAATGGGCGCAGGAATGATGTTTGCGCGGGCTACTGGTGAGTATGGCTCGGTGATTTTTATCGCAGGCAATATTCCGATGCAGTCGGAGATTTTACCGCTCATTATCATCAGCAAACTTGAGCAATTTGATATTCAAGGGGCCTCGGCTGTTGCGTTGTTTATGCTGCTGATCTCATTTGTTATTTTGTTAACCATTAATATTGTACAGTGGAAGCTGTCGCGCCGTGTAGGAGCTCGCTAACATGCAAATATCCAATAGCTACGACTACCAAAGCAATCCGGCAACCAAAGACACTCCTTGGTTACGCCGTACCTTTATCGTCATCGCTGTGCTATTTATGGTTATCATGTTGGTCATCCCATTACTGGCCGTGTTTTATGAAGCCTTTAAGAATGGCTGGCAGTTGTATATCGCCTCGCTTGTCGACCCTGAGGCCATGCAGGCCATCAAGCTGACGTTAATTACTGCTGCTATCGTTCTGCCCATTAATATGGTGATGGGCATAGCGATCGCTTGGTTGGTCACACGTTATCAGTTCAAAGGCAAACAGCTGGTGACCACCTTACTGGATTTACCGTTTTCTGTATCTCCCGTCGTAGCAGGCTTGATGTTTGTTTTACTATTCGGGCTGAATTCTACTGTGGGTGGCTGGCTTGAGAGCATGGGCTTTCAGGTAATTTACGCCGTCCCCGGTATTGTTTTGGCGACACTGTTTGTTACTTTTCCATTTGTGGCCCGTGAGCTGATACCACTGATGCAGACGCAAGGCGATAGTGAAGAGCAGGCCGCCTTGACCTTGGGCGCCACGGGTTGGCAGACTTTTTGGCATGTCACGTTGCCAAATATAAAGTGGGCGTTGCTTTATGGTTTGATTTTGACCAACGCGCGAGCAATGGGTGAGTTTGGCGCGGTCAGTGTGGTGTCAGGTCACATTCGCGGTGAAACCAATACCATGCCGCTGTTGGTTGAGATTGCCTATAATGATTATAACTTTACCGCCGCTTTTGCCTTATCGAGCCTACTTGCGGCGCTGGCGTTAGTGACGTTACTTATTCAGCAAGTGATGACCAAAGTACAAGAGCGTAAGTTTGCCAAGTCCGAGCGACTAGCAAGTGCGCCTGAGCTACCAGTAAGTGCCAATGCGACCGTCGCAGAAAGTAAAAGTGATGCGGTTTAAATAAGTGATAGGGTTTGATTCAATACCACTGACGTCGTCACCATGAAACAATATGCCACGATAAGCCAAAATGTATAATAAGAGATACGATTATGAGCATCGAGATTCGCAACGTTAATAAAAAATTCGGTAACTTTACTGCGTTAGACAATATCAATATCACCGTGCCGACAGGTAAACTGACCACCTTACTTGGGCCCTCAGGGTGCGGCAAAACGACCTTGCTACGTATTATCGCAGGTCTAGAATATGCAGATTCTGGGCAGATATTATTTGACGAGCTGGATGTGACCAACACGCCTGTGCAAAAGCGGCACATTGGCTTTATGTTTCAGCATTATGCGCTGTTTCGGCACAAAAACATCGCAGATAATGTTGCCTTTGGACTGACGTTGTTGCCAAAAAATGAACGACCAAGCAAAGCGGATATCAATAAGCGCGTGGCCGAACTGCTAGAGCTAGTACAGCTACCACAAGTCGCCAACGCTTATCCACACCAATTGTCAGGTGGCCAGCGCCAAAGGATTGCGCTGGCACGAGCCTTGGCGGTCAAGCCAAAACTGTTGTTACTGGATGAGCCATTTGGGGCGCTAGATGCCAAAGTGCGTAAAGAGCTGCGCACTTGGCTAAAAAACATTCATCATGAGCTGGGTATTACCAGCATTATGGTGACCCATGATCAAGAAGAAGCCCGTGCGGTGTCAGATGAGATTGTGGTCATGAATCAAGGGCGAGTAGAGCAGGTAGGGACGTCAGAGGAGCTGATACACCAGCCAGCCAACGCTTTTATCAGTGACTTCTTAGATTTAGTCTAAGTGTGTTTGAGGCAGTAGCTGTATTAGCAAGATCAAAAAAAGACCTACTCATTGTAGGTCTTTTTTTTGCGTCAAGATGGGCCTAAGACGGTGTTGTCTGTTTCAATAGCAATATTGTCTACTAAAGCTCACCTAAAATTCGAACGTCCATACTGTTTAAGCAGGCTTTGGCATAGCAATGTCTTTGGTTGATATTTGCTTATAAGTGATGTCTAAAATATCTTGACACCAGTCTGGCAAGTCATCAGCCACTTCATACCACATCCACGTGCCATCGCGAACACAGTGTAAAATACCCAGTTTTTTCAAATGATTCAAATGACGCGATATCGTTGGTTGCGGTTGATCGAGTATTTCTACCAACTCACCCACGCAGCGCGCTTCTTTTTTAAAGAGAATTTGAAATATTTTTAAGCGGGTCGGATCAGATAGAACTTTAAACAACTCGATAGGTCGTATCTCAAAATTATTATCAGACATAGAGCAATTCCAATGAGGCTTTGTTAATAGGGATTCAATATAACAGCAGTTATCTACAGAATCGATTGAACAGTAAGCGGTCTTACAGTTCGTTGTTAATTCACTACTTTTGATAGTAATGGGTTACATGCGTACTTATATTCATTTACATTGATTAAGTATGTGTAATATAAAGATTTTTTATGGAAAATAATAGTCAAATACTATTGCAAATGATAATAGTTATCGTTATTATACACAAACTAATGACAATGATGTTACGGGCGTATCAAAGCAAACGGTGCAAACTGTCACTCAACACCTGCATCATTGCCACCTTGCCTTTACAGCAGTATAAAAATCAGCAGTACCAAACACAGCCACCGAATAGTGGTATTCAGAGGAGCCAGTCCATGTACGTATGCATCTGTAATGACGTAAAAGAAAAGCAAATCAAAGCAGCTATTGCTTCAGGTATTGATACGCTTGATGGTCTAAAAGATACCCTCGATGTTGCGACTTGCTGTGGGTGCTGTGAGCCGATGGTCAATGATTACCTAGAGGAACACCATGCCAAACTTGATGTCTTAGCCTATGCGGTTTAAGCATGATTGGTTTAGAGATTTCTTTTTTGTCCAGATAAAACCTTATCGTCCTACCCATACCTTTACCGCCAGTACGCCGCACTTATCCTTTGGTTATTGATTATAAAGGATAAGCTGCGAGCATCCACATAACCTTGCTGACACACCTAGTTCCATCTCGCTACGCATCATAACTCGTTGTGGCCGCAATCAATAGCGACGCTAGCTAATTATAGTTCTCAATTAGCATCTTATTCTTAGTTCATAACATTACAAGCTATACAGCTCCTATATGCTACTATATCTGTCTGTCGTTATAAGACGTTTTTTTGATTTTGATTTTTACGGATCAGTTCACCAATAGTGCTTTCACTATATGGAATATTGTGAATACGTTGGCATCTGTAAAATATAAATAGGGGAGTATAGGTTATGATAGGTAGCCAAAAAGTCATTGATTATTTGAATTTTTTATTAGGTGGTGAGCTTGCAGCTCGTGACCAGTATTTTATCCATTCAGAAATGTATGCCGAATGGCATTATGGCAAGTTGTATGATCGCATCCACCATGAGATGGCAGATGAGACACTGCATGCCCAAGCAATTATTCGCCGTATTTTGATGCTGAGCGGCACGCCTAATATGGCTGTCAATGATATCAAAATTGGCTCCACCGTTCCTGACATGTTGCAGCTTGATCTTGATTTAGAGTACCAAGTACAGCAGCATCTAAAAGATGGTATTGCGCTTTGTGAAGAAGAGCACGATTACGTCACGCGTGAGATGCTGGTTGAGCAGCTAAAAGACACGGAAGAAGATCATGCGCATTGGCTTGAGCAGCAGTTACGCCTTATCGATATGATTGGGTTGCCCAATTATCTACAAAGCCAAATGGCTGAAGTCACTCCTAATCTGGTTTAATATCGCGATAAATATAAACAGCAACCATATTTCGCTTAAATAATAAGTACGTAGGGAGAAAGATAATGAAAGGGGATAAAGAGGTCATTCGCGCTTTAAACAAAGTGCTTGGACAGTCGTTAATTGCGATCAACCAGTATTTTTTGCATGCACGCATCGCCCGTCATTGGGGCTTAGAAGCGCTTAACGAAAATTTTTACAAACAATCTATCGCTGAGATGAAATGGTCTGATGATCTGATTGCACGAATTTTGTTGCTAGACGGCTTACCCAATTTGCAAGATTATGGCAAGATGTTTATTGGCGAAGATGTGCCAGAGTTAATTGACTGTAATTTGCGTCTAGAAAAGCAGAAATTTGATATCATCACTGACGCCATTGCTTTATGTGAAGCAAAATCTGATTACGTCTCTCGTCATTTATTAACCACGTTAAAAGATGGTAATGAAGAGTATCAAGATTGGCTAGAGACGCAAGAAGACTTGATTGAAAGTATTGGCGTGGAGCGCTATATCCAGTCACAAGTCACTGAGGATGACGCGCCTTAGTAGCGCCCGATAATTATCAAAAATAAGCCAAACTTGCCAGCGAGTGTTTTTTATAAAACATCACTCGCTGGCTTTTTTATGGCCAAAAATCCACGCTTATGTTTTTATCTATTTTTTTATCTATACTTGGTTAGTATAAGCCGCGACCGTCTTCAGGCTTGAGACGTAAAAAGTACAACCCTGAGAGAATGGTTAAAAGCCCTAGTATCCAGTAGGTGGTTTGGAACGCAGCCAGCGTGTCGAGTTGCATACGTTCACGGAAAATATTGAGTACGGCTGCACCAAAGGCGATACCAAAGCTAATCGCCAGCTGCTGATTGACCGCCATCAAACTGTTACCACTACTGGTCTGTGTGCCCTCTAGATCACCAATCGTAATCGTATTCATCGCACTAAATTGCATCGAATTACAAGCGCCCATTATAGTCAAAATAGGAACAAACCAAAGCCATTGGGAGGCGTCATTAAATTGCGCCAATACAAGGATCAGCGTGCCCATAAACAAGGTATTGTAGACCAGAACCTTACGGTAGCTAAAACGTTGAATAATTTTACTCACCCACGGTTTAATTCCGATGGCACCAACCGCGATAGGCGCTAGTAACCAACCTGCCTGTGAAGGTGAGTACTCAAACACCACCTGCAATAGCAGCGGCAGCAAAAAGGGGACGGCACTGATACCTAAGCGCGTGAATAAATTACCGGTAATACCAATACGAAAGGTGCGAATGTCAAATAAACTCAGTGGAAATAGTGGGGCAGATCGTCGCTTGGCGTGCCATACATACGCACCTATCAGTAGGCTGGCTCCCAACCCCAGCAACAAACCATAAAACCCGCGACCGGTCTGCGAGCCAAACTCGACAGCCAGGGTGAATCCACAAGCGGCGGCTGCAAACAATAAAAACCCTGTCCAATCGAGACGCTTGGTATCTTCAAATAACGCGGGCACCAGTTTCTTGCCTAAAATAAAGCCTACTATTCCCATCGGTATATTGATCAAAAATATCCAATGCCAGCTGGTGTATTGTACGATATAGCCACCTAAGACCGGCCCTACCAAAGGGGCTACCAACGCCGGTATCACCGCAAAATTCATCACCGTTAAGAGCTTATTACGGGGATAGGATTTGACCAATATCAAACGAGCAACAGGTGTCATCATCGCACCGCCAATACCTTGAATGACACGTGAGCCAATCAAAAAATCTAACGTAGGAGAGGCGGCGCATAGCAATGAGCCAATACAAAAAATGATGATGGCGGACAAAAATACTCGACGAGTACCAAATTTATCGGCTAAAAACCCACTGATGGGAATAAATATCGCCAACGTTAAGGCATAGCTGATCACAGCCCATTGCATCTTTAAAGGCGACTCACCCAGCGCTTGTGCCATTTGTGGCAGTGACGTGTTTAAAATGGTGGCGTCCAAAATTTGCATAAACAGAGCTACCGCCAGCACATAGGGCAGATACTTATCTTGTGTCGGGGTTAGCGTTACCATGTCGCTCTCATTAGCTCTCTCGTCATAAAATAGGCAAAAATAATATAGTGACAACCAGCTCACTATAGCAGCCGAATAGTATAAGAAAGACTGCATCATAATAAAAGTGACGCAAAGTAACGGTACATAGGCGAGGTTATCAAACAACGAGCGGGTAGGTCTGCACATTGATTACAAGAGAGGGCTTTAATGTAGGGACCGGTTCTCGCTATAGTAAGGTGAGCGACATGCTTATTAAGCAGAAAGCATCAATCACGTTATGGATAATATTAAAAATACGAACGAGGATATGTCATGAGTCAAGACAACAATAAATCTAGCGAAAGTGCCCACGAACAAAGCGTTAAATATGTACCACCCAAGGTGTGGGTACAAGATAAAGACAATGGTGGCAAGTTTGCCAGCATCAATCGACCGACAGCTGGCGCCCGTCACCAAAAAGCACTGCCCGTAGGCGATGCACCTTTACAACTGTATTCACTAAATACACCAAATGGCGTCAAGGTCAACATACTGTTAGAGGAGTTGGCTGAGCTTGGTATTAAAGGCGCTGAGTACGATGCGTATAAAATCGACATCTCTGAGGGTGACCAGTTTGGCTCTGGCTTTGTAGCCATCAACCCAAATTCAAAAATTCCAGCCTTGGTCGATCATTCTATCTTTGAGTCTGGCGAGCCTATTGCTATCTTTGAGTCTGGTGCGATCTTACTGTATTTGGCAGAAAAATTTGGCAAGTTTGTTCCTTCCTCACTTGGCAAAGCGCGGGCGGACTGTCTGTCTTGGGTGATGTGGCAGATGGGGAGCGCGCCTTTTTTAGGCGGCGGCTTTGGGCACTTTTATGCGTATGCGCCTGAACCGCTGGAGTATCCCATCAACCGCTATACGATGGAGACCAAACGTCAGCTGGATGTGCTTGATAGCCACCTAAAAGACAATCAGTATATGTGTGGCAATGAAGAAGCGGATTATAATATTGCCGATATGATTATTTGGGCGTGGTATGGCCAGTTGGTACTTGGGAAGCTTTACGATGCCGCAGAGTTCTTACAAGTCAGTGATTATAAGCACGTGCAGCGTTGGGCGCAGGCCATTGCTGAGCGGCCAGCGGTTAAGCGCGCCATAGAACTGCCATTAAAACCTATTGGCTAAATTAATCGATGATACCGATTTATAATAACCCTTTTAAATGACTTACAGGCTGATAGGCGGCGCGCTTATCAGCCTTAATTTTATCCTTTTTTGCTATTCTATATTCATATATAGTTATATTAAAATAAGGATATACTTTTTCATTTACACGATGATACATTAGTACAACAGATAGAAACATTGATACGTTAATATAGCGGTGCATCCTCCTATTGGACGGGTGTTTATACTTCTTCTATTAATGAGTAACGATTATGAAGGATGATAACGGTAAGCTGATACACATCTCACGGCAGATGAATATGGATGGGTCAAGTGTGGTCGATACTACCGATACTGAGGCCAACATGCCACAGAAACGCCCGTGTACTCATGTTTACCAACACGCAAAATTGCTCCTTATAACTTACTTGGTACTCAATGCTAAAAAAATAAAAAAGATACCCTTATTAATGATAAAAAATAAAATAAAATTGTCCCTATTTGCCGCTATAAGCACGGCTTTATTTAGTACCACAAGTATGGCCAGTACTGGCGCTGAATTAACCAGCCAAGACTGGCAGGTCGTCTGTGATAATACCCGTACTTGCCGGCTGGCAGGCTATCAAGCAGAAAATAATAGCGAATTTCCCATATCGGTGTTGCTTGTGCGCCGCGCAGGGGCGAATGCTGGGGTGGATGGCAAAGTAAAACTTGGCGGCGCTAAAGAAAGCTCATCTAAGGCTTTGATGCAACTGGGTAACCGTCACCGTATATCGTTGTTTATTAATGATAGGAATTATGGTGAAACCAAACCTTTTTCAACCGCCGCAGGTAATGCCGAGCTGACATCTACACAAGTAAAAGCACTGCTAGACGCGCTGACTAAATCAAGTAAAATTGAGCTGGTACTGCGCAACTCACGCTGGCAGCTTTCAGATAAAGGGGCGAGTGCTGTCATGCTAAAAGCAGATGAAGTCCAAGGTCGAGTAGGGACGCCAAGCGCTTTTATCAATAAAGAAGGCGCTGCAAAGTCCAACAGCAGCGTATTGTCACCCAAGTCTGCACCAATACTGCGCTTTGTCGCGCCCAATCCAAAAGCAGTCTCTACCAACAAGAGAAAGTTTGTCATGCGCGCGTCTCAACTGGCGACCTTGATGAGAGGTACCATGAAAGAGGTGGACAGTGACTGCCCAAATCTCACAGATAAGTCGCCATGGCGTGTCAGTCGTCTAAACAGCTCACAACTACTCGCACAGCATGACTGCTGGATGGGGGCCTATAATACTGGGACAGGGGTTTGGGTTATCAATGACAGCAAACCTTATAAACCGACATTGGTAACCACCAGTGCCACGGGCTACGATAAAGGTAAAATCACCTCAGTACAAAAAGGGCGCGGTATCGGTGACTGCTTAAGTAAAACCGATTGGCTATGGACCGGTAAGGCGTTTGAAAAGAGTCATGAAAGTACCACTGGACTATGCCGTATGGTTGAAGCAGGTGGTGCATGGCAACTGCCGACCTATGTCACTGAGGTTAGGGTGACACAATAGCGGCCATACAGTCGACAACCTACCTGTTAAATGGCTCATTTAAAGCTTCATGACCAATTTCAGTGGTGTTATTTCTATAATGCTAGAAAAAATAGGTACAGATGGTTTTTATTGTGCTATACTGCGTCGCCACGTTAGCTTAGGCTTTCGTGAATTATGAGATTGATAACATCGCCTGCGATTTTGGGTCTAGGATGACCATAAGTAATTGTTGCCGATGATTTTGTGTACTTAAATAACCCTTTATAAAAATATCAGTTATTTTTGACTCATATCTTATCTACTCGACCATAAAATGGTCTAGATTGGTTGTTATTCGCGGTTATCTGCTTTGGACAAAGCATTGATAACACGTTTATATCAAGCAAGGATAAGACACTCGGCACTACCACCAAAATACGTCAGACAGCACGAACGCATTTATTGTAGAGGCTCTAAGCTTTATTGGCTTGGCTTCTGATTATCGACACTTTTATGTGGTCCGATAATTCTTTAATAAAGGCAGCGTGGTGAACGGTTATCAGTGGTATGCATCAAGCTTGCTGAATTTACAGCAGCTTATACTTACCAAGGATTCCTATGACTGACATCTTATCTACAATCGCCGCTGAAAACGGCATCATCGAAAGCACTAACACGCCAAACGATACCTCAAATACTGATACCAATAATCAAGCGGCGACGACTGACGCGGCTGAAGAAAACAAAATCACCTTTACTGATCTTGGTATTGCAAAGCCAATTCTTACTGCGCTTGATCGCAGTGGTTATACCAATCCAACGCCAATTCAAGAGCAAGCCATTCCTTTTGCACTAGCCGGCCGTGACCTTTTATTGTCAGCGCAAACGGGTAGTGGTAAAACCGCCGCATTCGTCATCCCAGTACTTGATCGCTTAAGCCGTGCAACCAGCTTTGATAAATTAACTAAAGCCCTTATCCTAACGCCAACGCGTGAACTTGCTCAGCAGGTACATGATAGCGTGCGTACTTACTCTAAAGACATGCGTGGTCTATTTTGCGTGCCATTAGTTGGCGGTGCACCATACAATGGTCAGATTACTGCCCTGAAAAAAGGCGTACAAGTCATCGTTGCCACCCCTGGTCGTCTGCTTGACCACATCAATGCGGGCCGTGTTGACTTGTCTAACCTAGAAGTATTGGTACTTGACGAAGCTGACCGTATGCTAGACATGGGTTTTGCTGATGATATCAGCGACATTCTACGCGCAGCACCAACTGATCGTCAGACGATTATGTGTTCAGCCACTTGGGATGGCCCAGTCGGTAAAATCGCTGCCAGCTTCACCAAAAATCCTGAGCGTGTATCAATCAAAGTTGAATCAGCACACATCGAAGAAAAAGTGTACTACTGCGATGATTTTGATCACAAAAACCGTTTGCTTGACAAAATCGTTTGCCAGCAAGATATGGAACAAATCATTATCTTTGCGGCGACCAAACGTAGCACTGAAAAGTTAGCGAAACAGCTACAAGAAGCTGGTCATAAAGCCAGCTTCCTACATGGTGATTTGCCACAAAGCAAGCGTAACCGTATCGTTCAAGACTTGCGTAATGGTAAATGCAAAATCCTAGTAGCCACTGACGTTGCTGCTCGTGGTCTAGACGTTCCAGCAATCTCGCACGTCATCAACTATGACTTGCCGCGTCAAACCGAAGACTACGTCCACCGTATCGGTCGTTGTGGCCGTGCTGGTCGTACTGGTGTCGCTATCAGCTTATGTAGCATGGATGATCGTCCACAGCTAAACGCCATCAATCGTTACTTAGATCGCAAAATGGAAGTCTGTGTCATCGAAGGCATGGAGCCTAAGAAAACTTATGTACCTAGCGAAAACAAAGGTAAGGGTCGTGGCCGTGGTCGCGGACGTTCTAACGGCGGTGGCGGTCAAGGCCGTGCTCGTTCAGGCGGCGGTTATGCTGGTAAATCTAGTGGCGGTGGTCAAGGCCGTGGTCGCTCAAGCGACAGCGCAGCGACTGGTCAACGCGCCAGCAACGACAGCGGTTATCAAGGTAAGCCACGTGATTCATCTGGCAAACCAAATGAGCGTTCAGGCGGCAAGCCTTATCAAGGCAAGCGCACTGGTGGCCCAAGCCGCGGTGATAGCAATGGCGTTCCACGTGGTGAGCGCGCCGCAACCGGTCGCGGCCGTCCAAGTGGCAGTCAAGGTCGTCCAGCAGGTCGTTCTGACAGCCGTGGCCAAGGTCGTCCAAATGGCGGCAACCGTGGTAAAAACTCGTAATAGCCCTATCGTGAATGGTTAAGAAAAGCTGTTAACCACAGTTTTTATTCTAACCGTATAACCGATCGAAAAAAGCCAGATACTTGTTATCTGGCTTTTTTGTGTTTGCAGGTTTTATGCTAGTTAAGTAAATGTGGGGTTTGCAAAAACGCTCCAAGCACACACTGGTATCGCAAACCCAAGATAGTGGCTTGCGCGTTTTTTTAGCCTTGTCTATACTGACAAGCTTTTATCGCCTGCTCTGGAGCCGTTTGATGCCCGCCACCTCAAGTTTCACCATTGATAGTCTGCCGTTAGCGTTTGGTATCATTATGGCCATCATTGGCTTAGTATTTTATACCCAAGGCTTGCCAAGCAAGTTCTGGCGACGATTTTATGCGGTACTACCCGGTATTGTTCTTTGCTGTTTTATACCTGCGACGCTAAACAGTTTAGGCGTTTTTGCTGATGGTGTTGGCTCACAGATTTATGGTTTTACCGCAACCTATCTGTTGCCAGCCAGTTTGCTCTTGATGACTTTGTCGATGGATGTTCCTAAGATACTTGGTTTAGGCTGGAAAGCGATTGCCATGTTCTTCGCGGCTAGTATCGCCATTATCATCAGCGGTCCTATCAGTTTAGGGGTGGCAAAATGGGTGTCACCTAGTATGTTTGTTGACGACACTTTGTGGCGTGGGTTTTCAGCAGTGGCTGGTAGCTGGATTGGCGGCGCGGCCAACCAAGCGGCAATGAAAGAGTTGTTTGGGGTCAGTGATGACCTATTTGGCATGATGATTTTGGTGGACGCCACCAATGCCTCATTGTGGTTGTTGGCCATATTGGTAATGGCAAAACACAGGGCTAAAATAGACCGCTTCTTAAAAGCGGATACCAGTAGTATTGATAAAGTCATTACAGCCGTTGAAAGCTATGAGCGCGATCATGCTCGTCCTGCGACCTTAAATGATTTGATGGTGATGTTTGGTTTATGCTTTGCCATGGTGGGGGCGGCGCACTTTATCGGTGGGCAAATTGCTGCCTTCTTTGCGCCGTATAAGTGGGCGGTACAATATAGCTTTGCCAGCTCGTTTTTTTGGATGGTGGTGATTATTACCTTATTGGGTGTTGGATTCTCTTTCACCAAAGTGCGCAAACTTGACCATGTTGGTGCCTCTAAAATTGGTACGGTGTTTATCTTTGTGTTGATCGCGGCTATCGGTATGCAGATTAATCTTGCTGGTATTGTCTCGCAGTGGCGGCTATTGCTAATCGGCTTATTATGGATGAGTATTCATGTCGTCATCATTTTTGCTGTCGCAAGAGTCATTCGTGCGCCATTTTTCTTTTTGGCGGTAGGATCCAACGCCAACACTGGCGGTGCTTCCTCTGCGCCGATCGTGGCGACGGCCTTTCACCCATCGCTTGCGCCAGTCGGCGTGTTTTTGGGTATTCTTGGCTATGCCGTGGGGACGTTTGGTGGCTATATCAGCACCCAAATGATGCGGTTGGTGGTGGGATGACATTTAGGTTGACGATCCTGTACTATCGCTAAACATAAACCCGCCTTGATGCGGGTTTTTCGCTATTAGGACAAAGATAACGTAGGTTGTCGTTTTGTCTATCTGTGCTACTGATACGTAAGCCAAGCCTTGGCTTTCAAGGAGTACGTGTTAACCTTCCTCTACATTGGTTATTTAGATGGGTTCTCTAGTATTGAACAAACCTCTTTATAATTAAAAGTGATTTAAAAGGAATAATAACTTGATGGCTCATAAAAATAAAAAAACCACTGCCCATAAAATTAACAGTCACCTTAGTGACCACAGCGACAACGACGACAATGTTACTAGCAACCGTGTACTGGTAAGGGGCGCGCGTGTTCATAACCTAAAGAATGTTGATGTGGATCTACCGCGCAATGCGCTGGTGGTATTCACAGGGATATCAGGGTCAGGAAAATCGTCATTGGCGTTTGGGACATTGTTTGCTGAGTCGCAACGTCGTTACTTAGACTCAGTGTCACCTTATGCCAGACGATTGATCGATCAAGTCGATGAACCAGATGTCGATGCGATAGAAGGGCTGCCACCAGCCGTTGCCCTACAGCAACAGCGGGGTACACCGTCGGTGCGCTCATCCGTGGGCAGTGTTACGACCATATCCAACGGTCTACGCATGTTGTACTCACGAGCAGGTGAGTATCCAGAAGGCCAAGAAATGCTATACGCCGATGCGTTCTCACCCAATACACCAGATGGCGCTTGCCCGACTTGCTCGGGCATTGGCCGCGTGTTTGAGGTCACTGAGGCGCTACTGGTGCCAGACAATACCAAAACCATACGTGAGCGCGCGATTGCGGCATGGCCACCAGCGTGGCAAGGTCAAAACCTTAGCCGCATATTAACCACATTGGGCTACGACATTGACAAGCCTTGGCACACCCTTTCGAAAAAAACGCGAGACTGGATCTTGTTTACTGACGAGACCCCAACGGTGCCTGTCTATCCGGAATACAATATAGAACAAACACGCGCTGCAATTGAGGATGGGGAAAAGCCAAACTACATGGGGACCTTTACTAGTGCTAAGCGTTTTATTTTACATTCTTTTGCCACCACCCAAAGTTCGCGCACCAAAAAACGCGTCTCGCAGTTTATGCAGATCTCTGAGTGTCCAGAGTGTCACGGCAAAAAGCTAAAAAGAGAATCACTGTCCGTCAAATTTGCAGGACTGGATATTGGTGAGCTGTCACAGCTGACACTCACAGAACTGGCACTAAAATTAGAAAAAACAGCTTATACCAAGCTGGACAATGAGACGCCAAACCGCGAAAAAGCCATTGTTGCTCAGCGTATTGCCAGTGATATCCTCTCCCGTGTGGAGGCATTGACAAAGCTCGGCCTTGGCTATCTATCGCTTGAGCGGACGACACCGACGTTGTCGCCAGGGGAGTTGCAGCGTTTGCGGCTGGCAACGCAAATACGCTCGCAGCTTTTTGGCGTGGTTTATGTCCTTGATGAGCCATCTGCAGGCCTGCACCCTGCAGACACCCAAGCTTTGTTAGCGGCACTGGATGAGCTCATCGCGGCTGGTAACTCTGTGTTTGTGGTTGAGCATGACGTTAGCGTCATCAGGCATGCAGATTGGGTGGTCGATGTCGGGCCAAAGGCTGGCACGCATGGTGGCCAAATTGTCTATAGCGGGCCTGTCGAGGGTCTTCGTAATGTTGCTCAGTCGCATACGGGCCAGTATCTCTTTGCCGATACGGCTAACGGTCAGCCCAGATCTAATACGAGGCAGCCCGCCGCATGGCTCAAGCTTGCAAACATTGAACGCAACAATATAACAGGATTAGACGCTGAGTTTCCGCTAGGTGTTATGACGAGTGTCACGGGTGTCTCAGGCTCTGGTAAATCAAGTCTGGTTAGCCAAGCGTTAGTGGAGCTCATCAACGAGGCGTTGGGTCAAAAAATTACGGAGGATGCACCCGTAGACGAGTCGGACCTGCTTGAGCAGGAGCTTGACTCCGTAACAAGCGGCGAAATCATCGCTGGCATGGAATATGTACGCCGTCTGATCAATATCAATCAAAAAGCAATCGGACGGACACCGCGCTCCAATCTGGCAACGTATACTGGGTTATTTGATGATGTACGTAAATTGTTTGCAGCAACCAAACAAGCAAAAGCCCATGGTTTTGATGCTGGTCGCTTTTCTTTCAATACGGCAAAGGGACGTTGTCCAAATTGTGAAGGCTTGGGGTTTGTGAGTGTCGAGCTGTTATTTTTGCCAAGTGTCTACGCGCCTTGTCAGGTTTGTCACGGAAAGCGTTATGATGATGAAACATTGGCCATCACTTATCGAGACAAAAACATTGCTGAAGTATTGAACTTAACGGTGGAGGCGGCTCATGAGTTCTTTAGTGACGAAGCACCTATTTTGCGTGCGTTAGAGGCTTTGCTACAAGTTGGGCTTGGTTACTTACGTTTGGGTCAACCCGCAACCGAGCTATCAGGCGGCGAGGCGCAGCGTATCAAGCTTGCAACCGAGCTGCAACGCACACAACGCGGCGACACGCTTTATATATTAGATGAGCCCACCACAGGTCTACACCCTGCCGACGTATCTATGCTGATGGCACAGTTAAACGGTCTGGTCGATGCTGGCAACACCGTTATTATGGTTGAGCATGACATGCAAGTGGCCAGCAACAGCGATTGGGTTATGGATATGGGGCCAGGGGCAGGGGATGCGGGCGGGTCTATTGTCGCTCAAGGCACGCCAGAAGACGTCGCGCAATCAAAAACAAGCCGAACCGCGCCATTTTTATTGGTATAAAAACAGGTCTTTAGGGTGGGGTTGTAGGTTAGTTTTGTTAGCTAAAAAGATCATTCCCAATAGTCATTGGGACATTCTGGCAGCTCAATCAACGTATTGCGCAGAGCTGCTGACCAATGGCGACTGATGGTCTTAAAATACTCATCGTCTTCTTCGATACGGCGGCCTTTTGGTAGCGTGAGACTGTCGTTTTCATAAATGACAAAATCAATGGGCATACCAACGGATAAGTTGGAGTGTATGGTTGAGTCAAAGGACAACATCAAGGCTTGGGCAGCATGATTGACATTGGTGTCGTATCTGACTGAGCGATCAAGTATTGGTTTGCCGTATTTGCTTTCACCCAGCTGAAAAAATGGCGTGTCCCTTGTGGCTCTAATACAATTGCCCTCAGGGTAGATCATGTATAGCTCGGGTGGCTGTCCTTTGATTTGACCGCCCAATAAAAATGAGCTGGTAAAGGTGCCGCTATTGGTATCATTAGCGACCCTTTGCGCGTTTGCCATGACGTTACGCATGCATTCGCCCACCATTTGTGCGCCGTCAAACAATGAGGACACGGTATTTAGACTAAGCTCGGAGCGTAAGTTGATATCGCTTTGTAATTTATTAAAAACAGCTTGTGACGTGGCTAGGCTGCCAGCAGTTTGTAGCACCATAAAGCGCTCACCCTCAACGCCGTACTGGTACAGTTTTCTAAAGGTTGAGATATGGTCAACCCCTGCATTGGTACGAGTATCACTGGCAAAAACCATCCCTTCTTTGAGACGAATAGCGGCACAATAAGTCATAACAGATCCTTGATGAACCCACGCTTGAAAAGTACCTTATGATAGTCTCGAAACCAGCACTTGACTGTAAAGATTTTCGTAGCCACCGCCCATCCGCACGCCGCGTACGGGCGCTGCATCTAGATAATCTCGACCAATGGCGACATATACATGAGAGCTTGGCTGAAACAGCTGGTTTGAGATATCAAACGTGTACCAGTAGCCATCTAGCCAGGCTTCTGCCCACGCATGACTTGCCATGTGGTTTGCTGTATCGTCATATAAGTAGCCAGACACGTAGCGCGCTGGAATCTGCCGATCACGTAGGCAGCCTAAAAAGACATGGGTGTGGTCTTGGCACACGCCAGCCCCAAGCTCAAAAGCTTCGGCCGCCGTTGTGCCGACATGGGTGGTGTTTTTGACATAGGGTATTTTTGCAAGTAGCTCAGCTGCCAGCGCCTTTATACTGTCATGAGTAGGCGTTGTCAGATAAGGCTCTGCAAATGTACGCATGGCCTCTGAGCACGCAGTCAATGGGCTTTGTACGGTAAACAGCAAATAAGGGACATTGTCCATATCCTCTAGACGCTCTGTGTTTGTGTTGATTTCGACAATACCTGAAGCCTGCATTTGCAGGTTGTTATGCGCCTCATTACGACTTAGCGTGAGCCAATCGTTACCAAAGCCATCTTTTTGACTGGTGGCCACTTTGGGCAACATGACATCCCACTGATGAATGATCTGATGTGGTAGCTGCATGGGCGTCATGCGGATATATTGCACACTTCGGTGCGCCAGCTCATCGTAATAATAGTTAGTTTGGTGACTAATTTGAAGTTTCATAGCATCTTCCTATTCCTACTGTTCTGATTGTTTAGCACTCAGTGTTTTAATCCTTAAATGCTGCTGCGCTAGACCCCTTGTTGCAATATCGTGCTGCACTCTTTGCTCAATAACTGAAAATCGCTGAGTTGTTGAGATTTAATCATCTGATTGGTCAGGCGAATCAGCTCACGCCAACGCGTGTTCTCTGGCAGCTTGTTGATCCAGTGTTTAAACTCAAGACTAATGGCGACGGTGTCCTCATTTAGGAATACGGCACGCTCTAGTTGTTCAAAGTGTCGTCCCAGTTGCCAAAAGCAAGTCACGATAGGGTGCTCTTGTGCCATCGCAGCATTACAAGCATGTAGCTGCAACGTCGCGGCCCGATACGTACCCGCGCTAGACAGCCGTTTGATTAGGTTATATAACTCAGCGGTGTCTTTACCGATGACGCCCTTGGCTTCTTGTACATTGGTTTCAATGGACTGAACAATATTGGGTATTTTTTCTTGCTCCAAGTCACGTAGCATCTGAGCTTTCATGGTTTTTAGCGGCTGGTTTGGATCCACGTTAAAACCTAAATGATTAATCAGGTGATGCAACTGTGCTTTTTTGATATTGCCCTTTACCAGCTGTTTGATGATGTTGTCATAATAGTACAGTCGCTCGCTGTAGCGACCGAGCCAAACCAAATAATTGGCGGTCGATAACAGTAGGATCATGGGTGCGTTGTCAGGATTTTCATAGCCCGCTTCTAGTGGCTGCACGGGATCATGATAATGCGAGTGGTTGGCGGTGATTGCCTCTGACGATTGCTTATCAATTTGGTTGTCTTGCTTTTTGGCCACTGACGGTTTGGTTGATGCCGCCAAATCACTGTCATCGATGACCCACGTGTCTTTGATGCCGCCACCTTGTGAGGAATTGACGACCAATGAACCCTCAACCATGGCCACTCGTGTTAGACCACCGGGGACAATATCCACTGAGCCATCGCCATGACTCAATATAAATGGCCGCAAGTCGATATGGCGCGGGGCAATACCGTCACTGACTGCTGTGGGGTTGGTGGAGAGTGATATGGTAGGCTGAGCGATAAAACCTGCTGGATTGGCCAAAAGGCGTTTGCGATAGTCACTGATTTCTTGCTTAGTAGAGGTAGGTCCGATGAGCATGCCATAGCCACCAGAGCCTTGCGTTTCTTTTACGACCAATTTATCTAGGTTGTCCAGTACATATTGAAGCTCATCAGGCTTACGGCACTGATAGGTTTCGATGTTGGGCAATAGGGGTTTTTCACCCAAATAAAACTCAATCATGTCCGGCACGAAAGGATACAAGCTCTTGTCATCCGCCACCCCAGTCCCTGGCGCATTAACAATGACGACATTGCCAGCACGGTAGGCGCTCATGAGCCCTGAGACGCCCAAGATGGAATCGGAGCGAAATGCCAACGGGTCAATATAAGGGTCGTCAATACGGCGATAAATGATATCGACCTGTACTTTGCCACGGATACCTTGCATATAGACCTTGCTGTCTTCGACGATCAAGTCGTAGCCATGTACCAATGGGACATTCATCTCATGTGCCAAAAAAGCATGCTCATAGTAGGCGCTGTTAAAACGTCCTGGCGTTAAGATAGCAATCTGCGGATCATATTTGCTGGTTGAGCTGGCAAGACAGGATTTGAGGCGTTTTGGATAATCACTGACACCCAATATAGACGTATGGGAAAACTGATCAGACAAAAGAATCTCTGATATGTTTCGGCTTTCAAGCATGTAGGAGACCCCAGATGGGGTGCGTAGGTTGTCCTCTAATACACAAAACCGACCAGACTCATCTCGTATAAGATCAATACCACTGATGTGTGAGTAGATAGGCTTATCAAGCTCAATACCCATCATCCATGGCTCATAGCAGCCGCTGGCATAAACGTAGCTGGCAGGGACAATGCCTGCTTTCATAATGGCTTGGTCGTGGTAAATATCATGTAAAAAGGCATTGAGGGCCGTGATGCGCTGTCTACAACCAGCTTCTATCTGCCGCCACTCACTGGCCGCGATAATACGGGGGATAATATCAAACGGGATCATCCGCTCAATGTTCTTGGCATCGCTGTAGACCGTAAAAGTAACGCCTTTTCGATAGAATATATCAGCGGCTTGCTCATTGAGATGATTTAGTGCGTCGATACTGGTATGGTCGAGCCAGTCGCCGACAGATCTAGCAGCCGGTCGGTAACTCCCTTTACCGTTTTGTAGTTCATCAAAGCTTTGCGGTTTTTTTGGGGATGTAGTTGTTTGTTGTTGGCTCTGGCCTGTATGTTGACTCTGGCGCTGAGATGACTTTTGATTCATAAATACCTCACGTATCCTTGTTAAAGTTACACTTTATGACAAATACACTGTCTATGCTCAGCAGGCGAGCACTGGTATTACGATCAACAGGTAGTCCATGTCTTATATAAACTATACAACACAACGTATACTAAACAATATATAAGAAGCGTTAAATAATAGGTATTGAACAATTTTAGCCCAAATTCAATATAATCTGTCTATGAGTAGAGGCCACGTAAATGAAAGCTACTGAAAATAATAACCACTCAATCATTGAGATATATGAGAGCATGGATGGGAATGCGCAGGTAGATGTACGTTTTGAGCAAGAGACGGTTTGGCTGTCGCAAGCACAAATGACCGAGCTATTTGGGCGCGACCAGTCAGTGATTTCACGGCATATTGCCAATGCTATGAATGATGAAGAAGTGTCCGAAAAAAGCAATATGCAAAAAATGCATATTGCAAATTCTGATCGACCCGTGACCTTTTATGATTTAGATGTGGTCATTTCGGTGGGTTATCGCATCAAATCGCCTCAAGGTGTGCAGTTTAGACGCTGGGCAACGCAGCGCTTACGTGAATATCTGGTACAAGGATATACGCTTGACCAGCAACGCTTTGATAAGAATTCTGCTGAGTTGCAGCAGGCGTTAAATTTGATCAAAAAAACGGCGCAAAGCCCCAAGCTCAATACCGATGAAGGACGCGGGTTGATTGAGATCATCAGCCGCTATACACAGACATTTCTATGGCTACAACGCTATGATGAAGGGTTATTAGACGATCCAACAGGGCAGGATGGCGGTGTTTTACCCAGTCCGACTGAGGCGATGGCAGCGCTTAATAATTTAAAATCGCAGCTGATAGATAGGGGTGAGGCAACTGAGCTATTTGCCAAGCCTCGTGGTGATGGTTTGGACAGTGTGCTTGGTAATTTAGAGCAAACGGTGTTTGGTGAACCTGCCTATCCGACAGTTGAGAGTAAAGCGGCGCATTTATTGTATTTCATAGTAAAAAATCATCCTTTCACCGATGGCAATAAACGCAGTGGGGCTTTTTTGTTCGTAGATTTTTTACACCGTAATAAGCGACTGCTCAATGACCAAGGTGAGATGGTCATCAATAACACCGGCCTTGCAGCCTTAACGTTACTGGTCGCTGAGTCTGATCCCAACCAAAAAGAAACCTTGATTAAGTTGATTATGAATATGCTGTCATTAGAGGGCTAGTTTGCTATGCCTAGTATCGCCGGCTCCAGCTTGACGGATACAATTATGCAGCAGATCGATATGATAGATATGGTGTAATTGAGTGATAGATTAGAGGGTTATAAGGCAGGTACTATGTTTGGCATAATTAAAGAATGGCGTGAGCAGCGTATATTGGATAACAGCGAATTTACGGAGGCAGACTGGAGGCGTGCGGCTGAGCGTATTGTGATACTAGATAGGTTAAGCGAAGATGAACTAGGCCGCCTATTTGAGCTGGCGACATTATTTTTGGACGATAAATCAATAACAGGCGCGCAGGGGTTTGAGATTACCGATGCAGTCAGGCAATCTATCGCCTTGCAAGCGTGTCTGCCTATTTTGAATCTAAGCCTTGAGTGGTACGCTGGCTGGTCGTCAGTTATTATCTATCATGGCTCATACAAAAGCGATAGCACCACTGTAGACGAGTTCGGTATCGTTCATGAGGGCAGCCAACATCGTAGCGGCGAGGCATGGCAACGCGGTCCTGTGGTTCTCTCATGGAAGGATGCGAAACACTCAGGTGAGCGCGATGGTCACAATGTCGTCATTCACGAGTTTGTGCATAAACTCGATATGATGAATGGCCGCGCCAATGGCTTTCCGCCGCTGCAACCCGACATGGATCCTGAGCGCTGGACAAAAATTATGACGCGAGATTTTGAGGACTTTCAAAAACACCGCAAATCAGGACTGGATCGTTATGGTGCGACCAATCCCGCTGAGTTTTTTGCGGTCTTAAGCGAAGTATTTTTTGAGACACCGCAAAAGCTGGTAGATGCTTATCCTGATATTTATGACATCATGGTGAAGTTTTTCCGGCAGTCGCCACTTAAGCCAAAGACTTAAATATTAAAATATTTTATATATTAAATAATGAATATATTTGAATAAGTCCAACCAAAAGGGCAGTGCATCATAAACCATGCACTGGCCAATTTATGCGGTAAATCATACATTTATAGTCATCATTAGACGGTCCATTGGTCATTAATAATCGCTACCAGATAACGCTTGCCTTGATACTCATCAAACACCAAACGCAGCACGCGCCAGTCGATACCATCGTACTTCTCACTACCACTATAATAAAACTCAACAAAATCCGAATTCGGATATATCTTTCTTAAGTTATTGATGCTATTGCTGCTTTTTTGAAAATTATTGATGCTAATGGTGGCGTCATTAAACTGCTTGGCATTCACCCAAGTATCTAAATATTCGGGCAGTGGTATCACTAGTGGATTGCCTGTACCGTCACGCTCACCCCAAGTGAAGCGGATGTTGGACTGTTCTAGGTATCGTGCGTACTGCTCACGGCTAAAGACTTTGTCCGTTTTAGGACGAACATAAGCATACATTGAAAAACGAACACCACGAGTGGGATGAATATCATTTGTAATTCTAGCAAAATCCTTATTAGCGAGGGCACGCTGAATGCGTAACGCTTGTTGCCTAAGCGTTTGCTGACTCGTGTCAGAGAAAACGGGCGTTGATGAGCGGTCATTTGACTGTACAGGAATGGCTTTGCTGGTTTCAGCAGACGACTGGCAGCCAGTTGCTGTCATTAAAAACGTTAAGAGGCCAACAATCGCTAATTGAGAAGGATGGGCGTTAAAAGTAAATAGCGTGCTCATACAGTGTCCTTATCACGGTTGTTAGAGAAATAAACGAAGCTATAAACGGCCATGAGATATTTCACAAAATCATTAGATAATGGGATGTTTTTAGCTATTAAACCTGAATGATACGATAATACAGCAGAGTCATTATATGGGTATGATGTAATAGATATAACATTTACACTGTCAAAGCTCGTAGAGAACGCCATGCCAACATACAAAATACTAACGCTGCTAACCATAGGACTGATAGCGATAAAATCTTCTATAGCGCATGCAATAGAGCCATTGCAAACGAATGCTGCGATGAAAATTGCAACCGTTACTAAGATGTATGAGCAAGATATCAGCACTGAAGGGATGGATAATCCAGTAGTGTTGCAGCAATATGCCAATCAAGATCTACAGTCAGCTATGCAGCTTGAACAAGATTATTTTGATGAAAATCAATTGTCCTGCAATATTGATTACGATGTGCTGTGGGACTCTCAAGATCCTGATTATACGCAAGACAAAAAGTTTTCGATGACCAATCAAGGGCTCGTGCAAGTTAGCTTGGCGCAAGGCAGTAATATTTATTATGATTTATCATGTGATGGCGACGGTTGCCAAGTGGCTGATGTGATCTTAGATGAGAACGGCAAATCGCTGCGTCAACATTTTCTAGAAAGCTGTCGTTAGAAAATGTCAGCTGGTGCTAATGGTATAAAACATTGATAACAAGCACGGTATAAATGGTTATGCTGCAAACCCTAAAACCGTTGGTTTGTTTTCGCATAATGTATATTATGTTAAACTAAGGGTACCATACAATAAGTTCATGGGATTATAATTATATGATAAATCCCTATAAAGATTGGTTGATGATTGATTAATTCTCATACGTATTACCTATTCATAAAGTCATCTTCATCACCACTAATACAGTTACTAGCTGAGCTGTCTTAAGGAGTTAATGTACAGAGCTATCATTAATCCTATTGTATTTGTAATCGAGCTTAACGTATTAAACCATGTCGCTAGTTAACCTGTTTGATAAACTTGTTCTACTCATCATTGCTAAGTTTACTACCTTCATACTGCACAATAAGCTCTCTGAATAATCTGTCACTCCTAATCATCACCTAATAAACAAATCACTCATCAATCGATTGTTGGTAGCTTAGCCGACTTCCTGATTAATGCGAATGTGCTTGAACTACGTTAGACGTTAGGTACAGAAGTATTAGCCACCAAGTGACAATCAGCTCAAAGTAAAAGCAATAACCCTTCTGAATGCCTATTACTCTATATCATTGATAAGAACGTATACAAGCTCTGATAATACTCCTACTTGGCATCTCAGTAAGTCCAAGTCTATATACACCTTATAGCTGCTATTATCATAGCTACCCCCTATGGCAGGATAGTTGTCA
>NZ_DFBY01000036.1:0-24757 GCF_002366815.1 Psychrobacter sp. UBA3068
TTATTTCAAGTTGAGAGTGGGGTAAATCACTACAAGCATTTACTCATCCATAGTGCGTTAGCTTTCATGCGCTGCAGATAGTTGCTTAATCGCATGGTCTAAAACCTCTAAACGTGCCTGACGTTTTTCATTGGTTGCTATGACGCACCAAGGGGCATTTTTTGTATCGGTACGTGCCAGCATGTCAGCTGCTGACTGCACATAGTCTGACCACTTATCACGATTACGCCAATCATCATCCGTTAACTTAAATTGCTTATGCGGTGTGTTTTGGCGCGCTTTAAAACGTTTAAGTTGTTCTTTTTTGTCGATGGCCAGCCAATATTTAATGACTATTGTACCAGCTTTGGTTAAGTCCGCCTCAAAACGATTGATTTCATCATACGCTCGCTGCCACTCCTCACTACTTGCAAAGCTTTCGATACGCTCAACCAACACGCGCCCATACCAAGTACGATCAAAGATGGCGATGCGACTGATGCGATCTGTCTGCTCATCGGGCAATCTTGTCCAAAATCGCCACAGATAAGGATGCTGTGCTTCATATAGCATCGGTGCCCCGATATTATAAACTTGATATTCTCGTGGGTCGAGCGGCGCCACCAATCTTTTGATTGCCCCGCCTTTGCCAGCCGCATCCATCCCCTCAAAGGCAAAAACGATGTGACGACCATTGCGCGCGCGCAGTAACTCAGCGAGACGAGCCTGCTTTTCTGCCAATGCGGTACGATAGTCAGCTTTATCTACTTTGGTCTCATCGATGTCTTTTAAGCGATCAGGTATTTTTACAGGTTCAAATTTTTCTGGTGCAGGTGGTGGCTCAGCTTGCCATCCAGCATCTGCTGTCTTAGATAGAGCTTCTTTACTAGACGCAGTTTGATTTTCCGTTGTATTAGCGCTTGTTTTGCTACTTACTAGCGCAGTTTGCATCGCATGCAGTGCTTCATGACAGAAATGATCGGCAGCTTGCGACTTATCCTCCCCATCTATAACAATCCAGTCATCCTGTTGTCGCAGCAGAATCGTGGCCACTTCATTAAATTGTTCGACAACTTTTTTACTGTGCCAATCCACTTGATACAAAAACTGTGGGTCAGCCTCAGCGTCATTTAGCCGATTTTGTAAGGTATCAACATCGACATGAAACCAACATTTTAACACTCTGGTATGATTGGCTATAAGGTCATCTTCAAACGCTTGTAGTTCAATGAGTTGCTGTTGTAAATAGTCTTGCCATGTCGTAGTGGGAAGACTATTTATGTTTTTATGACTTTTGTCTTTTGCGGGCTGATCTTCACTTTCGCTGTCTGACATTGCCATACGCATGACGTTATAGAGCAAGTCAGCATACCAGTTACCAAAATACACCGTTACATCACCGTGCCGCGGCATCACTTTGGTATGGACTTGCCAAATAGGCTGATAGTTTAAGGGACAATAGCCAATGGTCGCCTCAACTTTTAAAAGCCGTGGATCTACCCACTGCCGTAGTTGTTTGACGGCTGTCCCCTTACCCGCCTGCTCCATGCCGTTGACCAGCACCAGTAGTCCGGTGGGTTTATTGGTGGTGGCCGGTGTTTGTTGCCGCGTGGCGCGCAGAGCGTATTGGGCCGTGACCAGTGCCAATCTAAGCGAGTCTTTATCCATAGAAAACTGACTGAGAGGATTGGGGGTTAAGCGCTGTTTGATCACCTCATCGCTAAATTGTGCACTTACCGCTTGTGGTGCTACCGGTTCAGTCGTATGATTCTTTTTACTCATAACTGGACTCCTCTTATGATTGAAAACTCGTCAGCTCAATCATAGCATTCGGCTCATGCAGTAAATAACGCTGCTATGTAACAGTTTGCCATTTGTATTCTGCTTTATTTTCTTTTAAGGTGAACACAATTTTAGACACATGCTTTAATAGATACCATTCAGTATAAAAAAAACCTAACACTCAGTACTGCCCACCTTACTCTCGATCTCATCACGATCTTTACTTTTATAGAGGATTTTTTCATGTCTGCTCTAGCTGATTTACAACAACATTTAGTACGTTTTTGGGCGCTACCCCATCATCAAGACGCTGAATTAAACACCAAGCTCAATGAAGTACAAAAATGGCAGCAATCAAGACTTAAGCGTACTCATAGCGACCTGTTTGAACAACCCAAAAATCAACTCATGGCAGACTATTTCCTGACGCAATTATATGGTGGAGATGAGTTTAAATTACTGGCGCAGCAGCTAGAACGCATCCTTCCCAAGGCTAAAAAACTTGAGCGGCTTGCTAAAGAATCAGCGTTAGAAGCTGGTAGCATGGGCATCCAAGCGGCAATTTTAGCCATTGAGCTAGACTTACATTTGGCCCAGTGGTTGTCTGCTCAAGACTTACCTGTCAACGAAGACAACATGCTGGCCGCCTACCTCGCGGTCGATGAAGCAGATGAACGCCGCGTACAGATTGCCAACCTCAAAGAAGTCTGCTACCGCACTGACAAACATTTGAACTCCTTTATGCTTAAAAAAGCGTTTGCCTTGGCGAAGAGCACCGCCTACCGTTATAACTTCCAACCACTTTATGACTTCATTGATACCGGCTTTAAAGCCATGAAGCCTCTAAAAAGTGTGAGCAGTTTTATTGAGCCATTTTGTGGGCGTGAACTGATGATTATTGACCAAGTTCATGACAAGGATAATGGCGGTAAGCTAGTGGCGTTTGGTGTATCATAGGATCCATGAGGTGTTTGGCGCACGCTGACACCTTTCAAAAAGATAACCATAAAAAGACCGTCACAAAAACGAATAATAGGACAATGTTATGACCGATAACACAAATAATAACAACGCTGACCTAAGCCAAAACGCTACGAGCAACGGCCACTTACAAGATAAATTAGTACAAGACAGTATTGCTCACAACCAAAGCATTAGCGCGCAAGCCCAAGCCCGCCAAAGTCCAGCACCCCATACGGTGAGCGCCAAGGCCGCGACAAAAAACAGCCATGCTAATGATTTTACGCACGTCCAAGACCTACCAACTGGAACGCCACAAGGCCAACAAACCACTATGCCAAATAACACTGCCAGTCACAACGTCAATAGCAGCACCGATAATAACGCGGTGCAAGCTGACACACAGAGCACCAAACAAACGCGTTTCAATCAGCGTGATGACATCAACAATCCGCACACGCCTGATACTGATGGGAATGAAGAAACGCATTTTGGTTATAAAACGGTCAACAAGGCTGAGAAACAAGCACGGGTGGCTGATGTTTTTACTTCAGTCGCCAAAAAATATGACATCATGAATGACTTGATGTCTTTTGGTATTCATCGTCTGTGGAAGCGTTATGCCATCAGCTTATCAGGGGTGCGTTCGGGTCAACATGTACTCGATATCGCTGGCGGCACAGGTGATTTGGCCAAAGTCTTTAGCCGCGAAGTCGGTAGAAACGGTCACGTTGTACTGTCAGACATCAATGCTGCAATGCTAGAAGTCGGTCGTGAGCGTTTGATCAATGCAGGCTGTAATAACGTTGATTTTGTCTTAGCAAACGCTGAAACCTTAGCGCCCTTTGACGACGAAAGCTTTGATTTGATCACCATTAGCTTTGGTCTGCGCAATGTCACCGACAAAGACGCTGCCCTAAAAGCCATGTATCGCGTTCTCAAACCAGGCGGTCGTCTGTTGATTTTAGAATTCTCAAAACCTGTATTTGAGCCATTATCTAAAGCTTATGATTTATACTCTTTTACCGCATTACCGATTATGGGTAAGCTGATTGCCAATGACTCTGAGAGCTATCAGTACTTGGCTGAATCGATTCGCATGCACCCTGATCAGCAGACGCTAAAACAGATGATGCAACAGGCGGGTTTTGAAAACTGTGATTATCACAACCTAACGGCTGGTATCGTCGCTGTTCATCGTGGCTTTAAAGCTTAACGAAAAAAGTGTCACGATAGCCTATCGATGACGACACCAAATAATCGTAACCACTGATCCTATAAACGCTGCGCCTGTCTAAGGGCGCTCAATTAAAGATGCGAGAGCCTTTATGCTGACTGTCTTACTTTTGGCGGGTGCCGAAAAGCTGATTAACTTTGCTATTGCAAGTGATGAGATTACCAAAGCTGGGCTTGCACCGCTCGCTGGCAAAGTGCTACGACTCAATATGGGTGCGCCTGACATTAACTTGGATATCCTATTTACTGATGAGCGTCTGCGTTTTGAGCCTGTGACGATAGATAGTGTGTTTGAACCTAGTGGCCAGATGGATGAGCGTCAAAAAGCCAGTATGGAGCGCGCACGTATGGGTCACAGTCGCCCAGACTGTAGCATCACCGTCGACAATCCCGCCCAACTGCTCAACCTGATGCGCGGCACTGAAGGTAACTTACCTATCTCTGGTGATTACAAAGTATTGATGCAGCTTAAGCAGTTGGTGGCAGGGTTTGACCCCAATGTCGCAGGTCAGCTTGAGCCTTTTATTGGCAAACCGATGGCCAGCCAGTTGCACCTGCTCATATCGCAGCTTAAAGGTAGCTGGCGTCATAGCGCCAAACAAGCTTTTGATGATGTAAGTGATTGGGCCAATGATGTGGCAGGCAATAGCCTTACCGATCCGGCTGAGATGACAGAAGTCAATGACCTCAAGCAGCAATTGTTAAAGCTGCGTGCTGATGTCGAACGTGAAGAAGCCAGACTTGCTGCTATCAAAGATGAGCAAACGCAATTAAGCAATAATCGTTAAGCGCTGTCATCGGTTCATCGTGATCTATGCATAAGCGCAGCCTTGTCCAATTTTTGACTTTCTTTAGAGTACCTATACCTCATGCTATTATCTCATCGCGCCCGTTTACTTGAGCTTTGGCGTATCGCCGCAACCTATCGCATTGATACTCATTTTTCTGTTGAAGAAGCCCCGCAACTGCAACCTTTAGTACGGTTGATCCGTTTGCATCCCGCAGCTTGGGGCAAAAAGCACCAGCCAAATGCCATTAAATACGCGCTTGAAGACATGGGCACGCTGTTTTTAAAACTCGGCCAGCTGCTTTCTACTCGCCGTGATTTGGTACCACCTGAGATTATTGAGCAGCTGGTACAGCTACAAGACAAGGTCAAACCTTTTGACGCTGATACTGCTATCGCGCAAATCCAAGACCCTAAACACGGTCTCGGCCACTCTATTGACACGCTGTTTGCGCGTTTTGATGTCAAGCCGCTAGCCGCGGCGTCTATCGCCCAAGTACACACAGCCGCCCTGCATGATGGCCGTGAAGTAGTGGTAAAAGTAGTGCGTCCCAATATTCGCACCACCATCGTCGCTGACTTCGAGCTGTTACGAGAGCTTGCCAATTGGGCATCTGCACGTATTGAAGCAGCACGAGCCGTACATATTATCGATATTGTGGAAGACTATCGCCAAGTGATGTTAAATGAGCTAGATTTAACCCTTGAGGCAGACAACACCACGCAAATGCGCAATAACTTCTTAGGCTCTGCATTGATGTATGTGCCTGAAGTCTATGATGCCGCCAAAAATGTGATGATTATGGAACGCATTCAAGGCGTCCCTATCTCACAAGTGGAGGTGTTTGACAAGCTCGGCTACGATCGTGCCACACTGGCAAAAAAAGGCTTAACGATATTTTTTACGCAAGTGTTTCGCGACAACTTTTTTCATGCCGATATGCATCCGGGCAATGTCTTCGTCGAAACGCCGCCAGTCAAAGCGCTCAATGCAGATACGCCAGCGGTTGACTTAGGGCACGAACCACGCTATATCGGTCTTGACTGCGCCATCATGGGTACTTTATCAAAAGACGATCAACTTATCGTCGCCCGTATGCTACTGGCCGTGATGAATAATAACTTCACTGCGATGGTTGATATTGTGAGTCGTGCCGGCTGGATACCACCCAATACTGACAAACATGCCTTGATGCGCGATATGAAGCGCACTGTCGGTCCAATGCTGCAAAAATCTATTAATGATATCGATTTTGCCGGTGTGTTGATGCAAATCTTAGACATCGCCCGTCGCCATCATATGAGTATTCCTCCGCAGCTCATGCTATTGCTTAAGACCTTAGTGCACGTTGAAGGCCTCGGACGCGACTTATATCCTGATCTCGATATCTGGTCACTTGCCAAACCCATTTTAAGCAGTTGGATCAAAGAACAACTGGACCCGATGCGTAATTTGCAGCAGTTACGCCAGCAGTTACCAGAGATTTTATTATCCACCACTGATATCCCAAAACTACTAGACCAAGGGTTACAAAGTCTGGCCATGCAAGGTTCAAGGCAAGACAGTCAGTTGCGAGAAATACAGCAAATACGAGCTGATCTGCTCAATGATCGACGCCGTGATTGGATAGCGCTTGCAGGATTTGCGGTGTTTATTGCCATTGCGACACAAGTCGGCTGGCTTGCCCCTATCTTCTATCTATTGGCTGTTATCGTTGTTGTTTGGCGTATCTTGGCGTAGCCCCTGATACATGTCATAGCCATAGTGTTTGCTCATTTAAGCACACCTCTTATATGTAGGAGTTAACCATGTCATCTCTGCCTGTTTCACCCCTTAGTGACACCGTGAAGCCAGACTACAGTGCTGCTATTACTGCTCTAAAATCTCGTTTTGGCAAACAGTTAAGTACTAACACAACGGTACGCGAGCAGCATGGCCACACCATGACTTGGCTCGCTAACCAGCCACCTGATGCTGTGTTAACCGTACAAGACAAACACCAAGTCGCCACTGCTGTAGAGATTTGCAATCAGTATCAAATGCCCGTGATTGCCTTCGGTATTGGCTCCTCTTTGGAAGGACAATTAAACGCACCTTACGGCGGACTGTGTATCGACATGCATGCCATGGATGCGATTTTGCAAGTCAATAATGAAGACCTGACAGTGACCGTGCAACCTGGGGTGACACGGGAGCAGTTAAATCATTACTTGCGTGACACAGGGTTGTTTTTTCCGATAGATCCAGGCGCTAATGCAAGTATCGGCGGCATGGTTGCTACCCGCGCATCAGGGACCAATGCCGTACGCTATGGCACCATGAAAGACGTGGTACTGGCACTTGAGGTTGTCACTGCCAGTGGCGAGATAGTTCGAACAGGCACACGAGCCAAAAAATCGGCGGCGGGTTATGACTTAACACGGCTAATGATAGGCTCAGAAGGAACACTGGGTATTGTCACAGAAGTAACGCTTAAACTGTTTGGTATCAGTGAATGTATGGGTAGCGGGATTTGTCATTTTCCAACCATTGAAGACGCTTGTCAGGCAGTGATGTTAACCATTCAAATGTGTCTGCCCATCGCCCGTATTGAGCTACTCGATGCCATGCAAATAAAAGCTTGTAATCAGTATGCCAATCTTGAATTAGCCGAAACGCCAACGTTATTTGTCGAATTTCACGGTACAGAAGTGAGCGTTCGTGAACAAGTGCATATCTTTACCGATATCATCGAAGAGTTTGGTGGTCACGACTTCGCTTGGGACACCAATGAAGCTGAGCGCAAACGTCTCTGGCAAGCACGGCATAACGCTTATCATGCCAGCGCTGCTCTGCGACCTGAAGCCAGCGCTTTATCAACCGATGCCTGCGTGCCTATCTCACGCTTGGCAGAATGCGTCAGTGAGACGGCCAAAGATATCGAAGTATCTGGCATGATTGGGCCTATCGTCGGCCACGTTGGTGACGGCAATTTTCATGTTCTCTTGTTGGTCGATACCAATAACCCTGAAGAAATAGCAACCGCTGACGGTATTATCAGCCGCCTAGCCAAGCGTGCTATAGAGATGGATGGCACCTGTACGGGTGAACACGGTATAGGGCAAGGCAAACAAAAATACATGCAGCAAGAGCATGGTAACGCTCTGGTGCTTATGCAGGCGATAAAATCAGCACTTGACCCTAATAATATTCTTAACCCAGGAAAAATATGGCCTGAGGCTTTGACTACTCCCCAATAACTCCACAACAATCAAATACGAAAGCCAACACTGAAACAAAAAAATGCGCCCAATTTTCATGTTCATGATTAAAATTGGGCGCATTTTTTAAGTTTGATACTATAATAAGTTGGTTCTATAACATCTGATCAATTGCCATTTGGGTCAGCACGCGTCCACGTGCGGTACGCAGTACATAGCCTTGTTGAATAAGATAAGGCTCAATCACGTCTTCAAGCGTGCCACGGTCTTCCGCCATTGCTGCGGCCACCGCTTCGACTCCAGCAGGACCCCCATCAAACCGCTCGTGCAGTATTTCAATGTAGCGTCTGTCTAAATGATCCAAACCGCGTCTATCGACTGCCAGCATATCTAACGCACTACCAGCAATCGCGCCATTGATACTACCGTCACCTTTGACTTCGGCATAATCACGCACACGGCGTAATAAGCGATTGGCAATCCTTGGGGTACCACGCGCACGGCGGGCAATCTCAACCGCGCCGTCCTCACTCATTGGCACGCGCATCAAGCGGGCAGCACGGCTCACAATCGTGGTCAGATCAGCAATATTATAAAATTCAAGCCGCTGTACGATACCAAAACGATCGCGTAACGGTGAGGTCAGCAGCCCTGCTCTGGTGGTTGCCGCCACCAATGTAAAGGGCGGCAAATCAAGCTTAATAGAACGCGCAGCCGGCCCTTCACCGATCATAATATCCAGCTGAAAATCCTCCATTGCCGGATAAAGTATCTCTTCAATAACCGAACTCAAACGATGTATTTCATCAATAAATAGGACGTCACCTGCTTCTAAGTTGGTCAGCATGGCGGCCAAATCACCTGGACGCTCAAGCACAGGGCCTGACGTTGACCGCAGGTTACCACCCATTTCACGAGCGATGATATTGGCGAGCGTCGTTTTACCTAAGCCTGGTGGACCAAATATTAGGGTGTGATCCAGCGCCTCATCTCGTCCTCTTGCGGCACCAATGAAAACTTCCATCTGCTCACGTACCACCGGCTGTCCAATATATTCAGCCAGTAATGCTGGACGAATACTGGCATCAGGCGCATCGTTTGCTCCTTCTAGCGGATTAATCAATCGATCTTGCATCATAGAACTTATCATTATATTAAAAAATTAGGTAACAAATAGCATAACCAAACGCTGCGCATAAGTCATGCAAAACATCACTCAGTGGGTACCAAAACGAAAATAAGCGACACTGAATGTCGCTTATCTGTTCAATACATTATGTGATCACTATCGTTGATAGCTAAGAAAAACGATTTAAAAACCAGACAGCTGCTGTAACGTGGCTTTTAATAAGCCTTGGGTGTCAGCAAACGTATCCCCTTTACTCTTAGCGGCTTTAATCGCTTGCTGCGCCTCTTTTTCTTTATAACCCAAACTCATCAAGGCGCCCTCGACTTCAGCGATGATACTGCCTTCGTGAGAAACCGTTGCCCTCTGCGGGGTCAACTCCAAAGCGCTGCTATCAACCTCGATGTTTTTAAGCTTGTCTTTTAGCTCAATAAGCAAACGCTGAGCTGTTTTTTTACCAATGCCTGGGATACGAGTCAACGCAGTTTCTGACTCTTGTTCAACATGCATCTTCAGCTCAGCACCTGACATCGCAGACAGCATCGCTAGCGCCATTTTTGCGCCCACGCCATTGATTTTGATTAACTGGCGAAAAACATCGCGCTCTTTGCGGTCGATAAAACCATATAGCAGCTGCGCATCTTCACGAACATGAAAATGCGTCCAAATACTGGCTTGCTCATTGAGATGCAATTGGCAAAATGACGGCAGTGGCAGCTCGATATCATAACCCACACCCGAGGTTGTCATGATACAGGCCGTGGGTGCCATTAAATACTGCACCTGTCCGGTAATCAATCCTATCATCACGTACTACCTCTTATAAGGGCTATTATAAAAATGAAATACACTGTCGTCACATGGGCCATGACCACCTTTTACCAGTGTAATTTACTGATAAAAATCCACCATACCTTCAAGACTGATTGGGCGAATCTTATGCGCTTGACCAGCAGAACCAAACGCCTCAAAACGATTGGTACAGATATCTGACATCGCGACCATAGAGGCTTTGAAGTATTTACGTGGATCAAACTCACTTGGGTTGTTAGCAAGGAATTCACGGATAGCGCCTGTTGAGGCTAGACGCAAATCAGTATCGATATTTACTTTACGTACCCCATGCTTGATCGCTTCAACGATCTGCTCAACCGGCACACCATAAGTTTCACCAATGTCACCGCCATTTTCATTGATGACTTTTAACCATTCTTGCGGTACGGATGACGAGCCATGCATCACAAGGTGGGTGTTAGGAATGCGCGCATGAATCTCTTTTACACGCTCAATCGACAAGATATCGCCTGTCGGTGGACGCGTGAACTTATAAGCGCCGTGGCTCGTACCAATAGCAATCGCTAACGCATCGACATTCGTATCTTTTACGAATTGCTCGGCTTCATCAGCACTGGTCAAGAGCTGCTCATGACCCAGTACACCTTCTGCACCAGAGCCATCTTCTTCGCCTGCCATGCCGGTTTCAAGGCTGCCCAAGCAACCAATCTCGCCTTCTACAGAAACGCCGCAAGCGTGTGCCATCTTAACCACTTCGCGAGTAACGCTAGCATTGTAATCATAATCCATTGGCGTTTTGCCATCTTCACCCAGCGAGCCGTCCATCATAACTGATGAAAAACCAAGCTGGATTGAGCGCTGGCAGATAGCGGGTGACATGCCATGATCTTGATGCATAACCACTGGAATATGCGGCCACTCTTCGATAGCAGCGATGATCAGATGACGTAAAAACGCCGACCCTGCATAATTACGTGCGCCAGCACTGGCTTGGACGATGACAGGTGAGTCACAAGCATCCGCCGCCATCATGATTGCACGCATCTGCTCTAAATTATTGACGTTAAAGGCAGGAACACCGTAGCTATGCTCAGCGGCGTGATCTAGAAGTTGACGTAACGATATTAAGGCCATAAAACGCTCTCTGATTAAATTTTGAATAGTATTTTAAAAACAGCTCTTACAGTAGAACTTTAGAGTAATTAACCCAAAACTTTTGCTTAATAACGGTTAAAGCCTTAGTAGTTAAAGCACCACCAGTCATTCACAGGATTCAGCGTTTTGGAGATAATTAATACGCCGTGATTATAGCAAAAAATGCGCCGTCTTCGTAGCAGTTGCCTGACTATTTGTTACTCTAACTAAAGAAAGATAGACAACGCAAAAAGCCTTGGTGGTCACCAAGGCTTTTCTAGTATTTTGAGGGCTTATAAAACAACGAATCATTTTAGCGACCGAACTTATGAGTCATCTATCAATCGACAACGACTCCATAAATCAGTAATGAAACGGCTTAGTACTGTTGTTCTGCATCAACAGCGAGGTCATTTGCACCATCAGCGACAGCGTTAGCGCCATCAGCAACAGCTGAAGCTGTACCTTCGACCGCTTCATTGGTACCTTCGGCGATAGCATCACCAGTGTTTTCTAGAGCATTTGTTGCAGCCTCGCCCGCTGTTTCAGCGCCTTCTGCAACTTCAGTGCCAGCATTTTGTGCCGCCACTTCAGCTTCAGCAGCCGCTTCTTCAGTTTCGGCAGCAGCAGCTTCTGTGTTAGCAGCGGCATCATCGCCTGCAGATTCAACAGCAGCTTCAGTTTGCTCTTCTGTTTGTTGGCTACACGCAGTAACTGCAAAAGTACCAGCAAGTAAGCTAGCAAGTAACAAATGACGTTTTAACATAATAAACCTCTCGTAAATAAAACATGTCAAAATACATGGTTGCGCTATTTTATAGAGTGCAAATAAGACATGCAATAACAATGTTCAGTATAGAAACAAATAATTACCAGTTAATAATAATCAATGACCAATCCCTCTCAAATCAACGTCTGTGGGTGTCTGAGCGCAAACGGGTCATTGCCTTATTTTTATAGCCTAACCCAAATACGTCTATTTGGTTGTACCGCTAATGTTACTAAACTCGTTAAATGCTTAAACGTCAGTTTGTAGCGCTGCGACCGCTGGTAGCACCTTACCTTCTACAAACTCCAAAAACGCGCCGCCACCTGTTGACATGTAACTAACACCGCCTGCAACTTGGTATTTATCAATGGCAGCTAAGGTATCACCGCCACCAGCGATCGAAAAACCTTCGCTATTTTTTACAGCATCAGCCAGTATTTGCGTACCACTGCCAAAAGCGTCTACTTCGAAAACGCCTACTGGCCCATTCCACAAGATGGTTTTGGCTTTGCTAATGGCATCTGCAAGCTGCTTTGCGCTTTTTGGGGCGATGTCTAATATCATGTCATTATCGCCGATCGCATCCACAGACTTAATGGTGGCAGTGGCTTGCTGTAGTGAGCCAATAAAGTCATCAAAATTGATGTCATTTTTGTCTGCAACGACGACCTGCTCAGGCAATAAAATCTCAGTTTTATCCATAATCTCACGGGCCGTATCAACCAAATCTGCTTCATATAGCGAGGCGCCAACACTATGACCTTGCGCCGCTAAGAAAGTATTGGCAATGCCGCCCCCAACGATAATCTGTGAGCACACTTCTGCCAAGCTGTGTAGCACTTCTAACTTCGTCGATACTTTCGATCCACCAACAATGGCTAACATGGGCTGGGCTGGGGTTTCAAGCGCGAGACTTAGCGCGTCCAATTCAGCGGCCAACAACGGGCCTGCACATACGGTCTTATCTGCCTGACGCATCGCTTGCGTGACGCCTTCAGTGGATGCTTGGGCACGATGGGCGGTACCAAAAGCGTCCATGACGAACACATCGCATAAATCTGCATATTTTTTTGCCAAAGTGGCATCGTTTTTCTTTTCACCTTCATTGAAGCGCACATTTTCTAACAGGACAACCTCACCCGCTTTGATAGACACACCTTGAGTCAAATAGTCACGATTAAGACTGACGGAGGTAGATAGCTTATCCGTCAAATAATCAGCCACTGGTGCCAACGAGTATACTGCTTCAGGGTTACCTTCGGTAGGACGCCCTAAGTGTGAGCAGACGATAACGGCAGCCCCTTTTTCTAGTGCCAATTTGATGGTTGGCAGACTGGCTTGTAAGCGCGCATCACTTGTGACTTTACCGTTTTTGATAGGTACGTTGAGATCCTCACGAATCAGTACTACTTTATCCGTTAAGTTCAGCTCACTCATACGCAAAAAATTCATTTACCTGCTCCTATACATCAATCTGTTGGTTAATCTGTCTGTTAAAAAACTAAAGTTGCTGTCATTAAAGTTGCTATCATTACTGAAGCATTTTTATACAAAGGTATCTATAAAAGAGTGTGACCACTGACTTGCTGTCACATGAGCCGTGTCGAATGCTCTTACTGGTTTTTACGTTTGGCCAACTTGCTTTTTTACTGATTGAGGTCTTTTAACCATTGGCTTTAACAAGCAAGATTTAGCGGCGGTGTATTCTACCAGTTTTCTGGCCGCCGCTCATAACGAACCTGCCATAAATTTAACGAGAATGGGATTGTGACCCTCAAAATTTAAGAGCAGGCTGCAAACCAACACGTTTATGATTGACTCAAAGCCCACATAAACATCAGTAACATTTCGTGGTGGTACTTACCCGTTAGGCGATTTATGATAGCGGAGTAAACAATAAAAATAACCCTTAGGAGAATACAATGAGTATTGATCTAGAGAGCGCTAAACAGAATCTATTAAAATTAAAAGAAGAGTACGAAACGCGCATCGACAAAATCGAAGAACACATTCAAAATCCCCAAGATGATCTCAATGAACACTGGGAAGACCAAGCCATCTCTTATCGTCAAAACGACATGCGCAAAAACCTCATGGCCGAAGCGCGTCAAAGCTTAATCTACGTCGAAAACGCCTTGAGCCGTATTGAAAATAGTACGTATGGTGAATGTGAGGTGTGCGGTGAGCAGATCGAAGAGCAACGCCTAGAAGCCTTGCCTTATGCTACCTTATGTATGGAACACGCTGCGTAATTGCTCATTGTTTTAAGAGCGCCCACTATAAATCAGGTATTTTCCAGCGAGAAAATGCCTGCTGCCATTGCTGACAACGCTCTGCAACTTGTGCGACTGGCAAGTCCATAATATCTCCAACTACTGCCACATAACGAATGGGTAAACCTGCCAGCTCTGAGACATTCTCTGCGGTTAAACCGCCTATCACACAGATATCTATGTCTTGCTCACAGCCATCGATCAGCTGCTGACGAGCAATAGTGTCAGCATTTGGTTTGGTCGTAGAAGCAAAGATTGCACCCATTGCGGCGTAACTTGCGCCGGCGTCTCGCGCTTTTTTGACCAAACTTACCTGACCATGACACGTACGACCAATAATCTGATTTGGCGCTAACCGCTGCTTGGCCTCACTAATCGTGCCATCACCTTGACCAAGATGGACCCCAACGCCAAGCTTTGCCGCCAAACCAATGTCATCATTGATAACAACTGCCACGTCATGAGCTTTAGCCAAAGCCACGATCTTGGAGGCTTCTTCGTAAAGTTTTAACTCACCGTCAGGGCGCGCCAATGTCTGCTTACGACGAATTTGTAATAGCGCAATCAACCCGGTAGCCAGTGCTGCCTCTAACTTTTGATATAAAAGCCCAAACTCATCGTCATTGGTCAGTAAGTATAGCTGCGGCATAGAAAAATTCGATGCTTGAATCATGTCATGTACCCCTAGTCTCAAGACAATAAAAAGGCCGTTATAGGATATAACAGCCTTTTTTATCAATGCTTACTTTTTTATAAGTCTTTATTTATCAGACCTAGGTTTTATAAGTGCTTTGTTTATAATTGCTTTTTTTATAAGTACTTAGGCTTTATAAATACTTAGCCAGCAAGTTTACACTGTGCGGCGAGTCGCTAAACTGTTCAAAATGTTTTTAGCATCGCCCCAACGCGTGGCTGAGCTGTTTGCCCCTAAGATGACAATGATGGCTGGACGGTTATTGACGCGCGTTTCCATGACGACGCAACGGCCCGCTTCATTAATAAAACCTGTTTTTGAGATGCCAATTGGATAGTCACCAGCACGCACTAAGCTACTCGTGTTATTGGCTTTATACGTACGGTTGCCACTGGAGTAATTTGATACAAAAAAGTCATAGCTCTTCGTCGTAGAAAAACGACGAATCACGTCATAATTACCAGCCGCACGTACCATTTTTACAAGGTCATTTGATGAAGCAACATTGCGCTTATCAAGACCCGTGGGATCACCAAAGAAAGCCGTGGTCATGCCTAAGTCTTGAGCTTTGCGATTCATCGCCCGTATAAAGGCGCTATAACCACCTGGATAGTTACGCGCTAAGCTCTTGGCTGCTGGGTTCTCTGACTTCATTAACGCCATCAATAGCATTTCAGCTCGATTTAAACGATCGCCTGCTTTTAACCGTGAGCTTGCGCGCTTTGGACCGACAAAATCTTCTGGATCCAGCGTAATCTCTTCGCGCATATCAAGACCTGCATCTAATACCACCATGGCGGTCATTAATTTACTAATACTGGCCATCGGACGCGCAATATCAGCGTCTTTTTCATAAATAGATTCGCCCGTTTCCGCATCGATTACCGCCACACTACGCGAGTCCGTGCTGATCGGAATCATATCGCTACTACCAAATGCACCGCGATAAGTCGTATTATAGCGATTGCTACTATTGTAACTATTATTGCTACTACCGAAGCTATTGGTATTGGTGATACTGGTCGTACCATAGCCGCTATCGACTTGCTTAATAGTAGAGCCAGTCGACTTGTACATGATGTTGCGCGCTTCAGACAAGCTATCTGCCCCGCCCCAACTCACACGAGCACTAGAGCCACTATCAGTGCTACCATTAATAGTAAGTGCGGCTTGTGCAACACTGCCCAAACTCAATGAAATCATAGCAACGACTAATTGCTGTTTGGTTAATGGTAGGTGCTTCATTATGCCTCCTGCTTCCGTTATCACGCCATTTAGGGTTGTTTGGCGCCAAAAACGTACATAGCGTCTATGGATGTGTTTGTAAGTACTCGTATAGAGTTTTTGTATTTTTAGTGTATCATGGTTTGAATTTAAGTTTAATTTATCCAGCAGATTTAAGGTTTTATTTTGGCCTAATTCAAATTTTGCTACAACCACTTTATATTATAGAAACATCTATTCACATTTCAGCAATATAAGTTAACTTTAGATGGCTAATCATCTGTCTTTTGCTGTATTAGATAGAAATGTCTATATAATATCTTAGCCGTATTTTACGTTTTCAAACAATAAAAAATCAGCAGATGCCTTGGGTTTCCTTGTCGTTTAATATGAATAAAAAACCTTCATTCTGACAAATAGTAAAGAGTATCGTTATGATTAAAGTACTAGTAGTAGATGATCATGATTTGGTTCGAATGGGTATTAGTCGTATGTTGTCAGATAGCGCTGATATAGAAGTGGTCGGCGAAGCAGACAGTGGTGATATGGCTATTAAGATGGCCAAACAACTGCGTCCTGATGTGATTTTACTTGACGTCAACATGCCCAATATTGGTGGGCTTGAAGCAACCAAACGTTTAATCCAGCTTGATCTGGGTATCAAAATATTGGCCGTTAGCAGTATGTCAGCGCAGCCTTATCCTTCCATGCTCATAAAAGCGGGCGTCAATGGTTATATCACCAAGGGCACGCCACTTGACGAGATGATAAGAGCGGTCAAAAAAGTCTATCAAGGGAGTCGTTATTTTAGTCAAGATGTCGCTGAACAGTTGGCTGATGTTTTACTGTCAGATAATGCCAGCTCACCTTTTGACTTATTAAGTGATCGCGAAAAGCAGGTGGCAATGATGGTCGTCAACTGTCAAAGCCCGCAGCAAATAGCAGATCAGCTGTTTGTCAGTGTCAAAACCATCAATACCTATCGCTATCGTATTTACGAGAAAGTCGGGGTGGATAGTGATGTCAAATTGACACATCTGGCGATCCGTCATGGTCTGATTCAACCGTAACTATTTAGTTAGCCACCCTCCTTTTCTTACGGTCACTTTATGAAGTCTGCCACTCGCCTCGTCTCTGCCATTACTCATTATTTGCATCGCGATGATACGCTATCTCTATCACAACTACGCAGATTAGGGCTTATTTACAGCAGTTACCGCTTCATCGTTAGCCTGTTCTCTCTGCTGATGGTATATATCACGGCTCACGCTGATAATAGCCTTTCTCTACCAAGTTTCTTGCAACAAACTGCCCTTAGTTTTTATGTCCTGCTTAGCCTCATTTTACTGGGGTTGTTTTATGTCGTTAATCAACAGATGCGGCGGCAATTGGCTTTTGGACTGGCTTTAGATGTTATTATCCTAAGCCTATTGCTGTATACAGCGGGAGCGCCTGATTTACAACTGACCATGCTTTATATGGTGGTGGTCGCAGCGAGCTTTATGTTGCTCCATGGCTCTCAAGCGTTAGTTATCACGCTACTCGCTATCATTTTTGTCATTTATCAGCAATTTTTTTATGCCATTGCCAATAGTATGAACTTGGCCAATTTGGGTGATGCTTTGCTCATGTCAGCCAGTTTTTTAGCAGTGGGCGGTTTGAGCTGGTCTCTTTCTCAGCGTTTAGTCCAACTTGAAAAAGTAGCAGCGAAGAGCGCGAAAGAAGTCGAGCGCCTACATGTCATCAATCAAGAAGTCATTACGCAAATGGTCAATGGCGTCATTGTCATCGACAAACAGCAGATCGTCTTAGCAAACCTTGCAGCTCATCAATTACTCAGTATCGCACATAATCCATCAGTATCGTTGCCTCACGTCTCCTCTTTTGACACAAAAAATGCGCAGAACAACCACCGCAATGCACGTCTATTTAACTTTCAACAACAACTCAACAAACAACATGAGCAGCTGTTCAAAGCCTGCTTATCAGTAGCAGCTGGTCAGTCCCGCACCTTTACTTATGACTTGCCCGCAGGGACAAACGCCTCTGTGCTCGATAAACTACGGGTACAAATCATTCCGTTAAAAGATGACAGTAAATTACTAATACTAGAAGATTTACGCCGTGAACAAGCCAGTGCCCAACAGTTAAAACTGGCTTCTTTGGGACAATTAACAGCCAGTATTGCCCATGAAATTAGAAACCCTTTGGCTGCTATATCGCAAGCCAGCCAGCTGTTGATGGAGGAGGTTACAGAAAGTGAAGCAGACAGTCATGTAATGACGCACACCGCAAATAGTGATGCGACAGGTAATCATGAGCTTTATCAAATGATCTTTTCGCAAACAAAGCGCGTAAACCGTATCATTGAAGATGTTTTAAAACTGTCCCGCCAGCAAACAGCAAACCAGCAGTCGATTGTACTGACTGAATGGATGCCAATATTTTTAGAAAACTACTTTCAAGGACATGATGTTTTTTTACGACTAAAAACAAACCCAACCATCTCATTCGATACGCACCAATTGGAACAAGTTTTAATCAATTTAATCAATAATGGCTTACGTTATAGTAGCTACGCCCACCCTCATGCTTATGTGGAAATCGAAATTTATTGTGCTGATAACGATGTTATAATTGACATATTGGACAGTGGTACTGGCGTGCGCCTCGAGGATTTACCCCATTTATTTAATCCGTTTTTTACTACAGATCAAGCAGGTACAGGGTTAGGACTCTACTTATCACAAGCATTTTGTGAAGCCAATCAAGCGCGTTTGCTCTACATTCCAGAACATGAAAAAACCTGCTTTCGCTTGATAGCTCCTGCTGTTCACTCTGATAAGAATACAAATAATGTTGAAAATCATGCTAATAAAGGTGTTTTTTAAGTATTAAATCCGCTCTATATCGAGTACTTTGTCGTTAGGGCACAGTGGTCTTTTACTATTTTATAGCTAATGAATACGATGAGATAATGTATGACAACAACCGCGCTAGTCGTTGATGACGAAGTGGATTTGTGCCGATTAATGCAAATCACCTTGACCAAAATGGGCATCAAAAGTGATGTGGCTTATACATTGGCGCAGGCAAGATCGTTCTGGCACGAAAACAGTTACGATTTTTGCCTGACCGATTTAAAGCTACCTGATGGATCAGGACTGGAGTTGGTCAAAGAAATCAGCAATAGCTCTAGTACGCCTATAGCCGTTATCACTGCCTATGGCAGTATGGATCTGGCCATTGAAGCGCTAAAACTTGGGGCTTTTGACTTCGTTAATAAGCCACTTGAGCTACCACGCCTACGTCAGTTGGTAGAAAATGCCCTAAAAGTCATACAGCAAGACAACGTCGCGAAATCCACGCCAGAATGCTCACCTGAGCAAAAAATATTAGACAGTCGGCTGATCGGCGATTCAGCCGTGATGCTTCCTATCAAAAATACCATTCTAAAACTCGCCCGCTCTCAGGCGCCTGTGTTTTTATCTGGGGCTTCAGGTACAGGCAAGGAAGTCGTTGCCAGTCTGATTCACGATTTAAGCCCGCGCAGAGATGGGAGCTTTGTACCGGTGAACTGCGGAGCCATTCCCTCGGAGCTGATGGAGTCAGAATTTTTTGGTCACAAAAAAGGTAGCTTTACTGGTGCTGTCGCTGACAAGCAAGGACTGTTTCAGCAGGCCAATGGTGGGACGCTATTTTTGGACGAGGTGGCCGACTTACCTTTGGCAATGCAAGTCAAGCTCTTACGCGCTATCCAAGAAAAGACAGTGAGAGCCATTGGAGATACCAAAGAGACACCAGTCGATGTGCGTATCTTATCTGCAACCCATAAAAATCTGAACCAGTTGGTGCAGGATGGTACGTTTAGGCAGGATTTGTACTATCGTATCAATGTAATCGAACTGAAGCTGCCCACGCTTAATGCACGTCGAGACGACATTCCTGTTTTGGCCGAGCATTTTTTGTCAATGATCACTCACGAATGGCAGTTAGACACCCCGCCAGCATTGACGGTCTCCGCCCGCGAGCGCTTGCAACACCATAACTTTGCGGGCAATGTCCGTGAGCTGCGTAATGTGCTGGAGCGTGCAGTGACCTTAGCAGAAACGTCACTCATTGAGGTGAGCCATTTGGGCCTTCCCGATCTTGAAACAGACATAACCCATCAACTTGCCGGGTCCCAAGGCCAAAGTGAAGAGACCCACCTTAATAAGACGCAACGCTCTGATCCTAAAGCCGCCGACCTGATTGCTACTCAATCGACAGAAAACCAAGGAACAACCGTTCGGCCTACAAAGCGTGTAACAGGGATAAACCCTAAACCAGTAACGACTAACTTACACCCTTATCGCACGAATACTCAGCACTATCCTTCCATGATACAGCGGCCAACCAGTAGCCAAGTAGAAGCGCCAAATAACGCAACCGGGCACAGTGTTCAAGCGCCCACCACGCCTCACCTCACTCAGACAGAAGGGGAAGAAAAAGGCGTCCCAAGCAAAAAGGTTGACGATCAATTGCCCCTGCGCGGACTCGAGCATCACCTACAAGAACAAGAAAAACAGCTGATTATCACCGCGCTTAAAAAAACTGACTGGAACAAAACCCAAGCGGCCAAACTACTGGGAACGACTTTTCGCTCTTTACGCTATCGCATGAAAAAGTTGGAAATCGCTGAAGATCAGTCTGAAGAGTAAGTTAAAACATGTCACTTCATGACGTGTGGTTAAATGACGGCTACTTAGTCACAGTTTAGTCACGTTGTCTGCTATCGCCTGACTTTTTTCAACAGGTTTTCGGACAAAACGTACGCCCGACTCAAGCGCTCGCTTTTTTAGTAAGTCGAGCGCTTGCTGCTCCCATGTACTCTCACTGCCTTGTAACATCATATCAGGCGCTACCCCGATTCCATCTATTTTGCCACCTGAGGCGGTCAGGTAGTTGGCGACGGTTAGCTTGACGGCTTGCTCGTCATTCAACGGTATGACTGACTGTACAGACCCTTTGCCATAGCTGATCTCACCCACGATAGTGGCGCGCTTTTGTGCTTGTAAGCTGCTGGCCAAAACCTCTGCTGCTGATGCCGAATAACGATTTTGTAAGACCACTACTGGCAATGACTCGAGTAGCGCCTTGCCTTGAGTCGATAGCGTGCGTGATTTACTTTGCCGACTTTTTACTTGTACCACATCGGTATCGCTCATAAACAAACTGGCAACGCTCACCGCTGATGTCAGTACGCCGCCTGGATTATCACGCATGTCCAACAAGATACCTGAGACAGGGGCTTCTAGATTAATTAAGCTTTCCAGTAGTTTTTCCCGGCTGTTGTTTTGAAACGCAGGTAATTTGATCACGGCAATGCCATCCACTAGCGTTGCCTCAACGATTTGAGGATGGCTGTTGTTTCGCTGTAAAGTGGTGGTATGTTTACGGCGACCAGCCTTAGAAGTCACGATGTCCACTTGCGTGCCAGCAATCCCTGTCAAAAGTTGTTCAATATCATTGCTTTCTTTATCTTCATCTAGTTTAAACTCAGCCACTTGATGCAGATAGTCGCCAACCGCGATGCCTTTTTTGTCCGCAGGTGAGTCATTGATAACCTCTGTAATGACCCAATAGCCAGCTGCTGGCTGATAAGCGACCTTGATACCAATGTCCCCCACATCCCCTTCTGTAAAGGCACGCAGGTTGTCATACGCCTCAGCATCCAAAAATTCCGCATGACTGTCGAGCTTTGTGAGCATGCCACTCATTGCGTTGTTGAACAACTCTTCATCATTGACCGCATCCACGTATTCACGGCGGACCAAATCCACCACTGCGACAAATGTCTTGAGCGTCTCTGGTGAAATAGCATTTAATGACACTTGGCCGACCTCAGGGGGAATGGCGGTATCGATATCACCCGTTTCATCCGTTAAAGCGCTCTCATCTGCCACACTGTCTATCGAATCATCAGACGCATCTGCCGCATCTAACATATCAGCGATATCCGACAAGTTATCCATATCGTCTTTAACGGCTGTCTCATCAGCGTTTAGGCTAATCAGTTGTAGGCGTGCCGTGGGACTGGTCGTGTTGGCAGGTGATTCTGCTGCTTGGGCGTGCATGTTAGCAGCAGCCAACCCGAATAACCCTATCATTAATGCTCGCTTAGATCTTGATGAGCGAATAAAATAGTGAGGATGCATAAGAGAACTCATTTAATAGTAGAATACGTAAAATTGTTATTATCGATACGTTTATGAATATTACCTTATAAGATAGCATCAAGGGTATCAATATGAGTCCCCAAAGTCTGTTCGACTTTGTCAAACTGGTTTAGGCGACTAGATACGGCTCTTCCTTTGTTTTTTTGCTACTTAAGATGTTGGGTGTGCTATAAATGAAGCAAAAAACATCAAGTAAAAAACGTCGCAAAAAAGGGAAGGATAACCAGTACCCTTCCCTTTTTTATAATTTCTAGTAGCGTTCACAGCTAAGCGTTCACATATAGTCGTCGCATAATAATCACACAGTCATCGCGTAGCCATCGCAAAAAACACGAGCGTACTTGACCTACGATGCTGGTAACAACAGACTCTCACCTGTCATTTCAGAGGGGATTTCGACATCCATCAAGGTCAAAATAGTCGGTGCGACATCGCTCAGCTTACCACCACTCCGCACTTGTAACGCTTTTTCACCAATATAAATCAGTGGGACGTGTTCAGTAGTGTGCTGAGTATGAACCTGTCCACTTTCATAGTCTTGCATCTGCTCACAGTTACCATGATCTGCTGTAATAAGCATATCACCCCCCGCTGCACGTACTGCTGCCTCTACGCGACCAATACAAACGTCTAACGCCTCTACCGCTTGCACAGCAGCGTCAAATACACCGGTATGCCCGACCATGTCACCATTGGCGTAGTTCACGACCAGTACATCATACTTGCCCGACTCAATAGCCGCAACTAGCTTATCAGTCACTTCAGGTGCGCTCATTTCAGGCTGCAAATCATAAGTAGCAACGTCTGGCGATGGCACTAGAATACGTGTTTCACCTTTGTACTCTTCTTCACGGCCGCCACTAAAGAAAAACGTCACGTGGGCGTACTTTTCTGTTTCAGCGATACGCAGCTGGGTTTTACCCTGATCTTGCAAGTACTCGCCAAGCGTATTGGATAACGACGTTGGATAATAAGCGATGCTGGTTTTAGGATTATTAGCCAAAACGTCGGAATATTTCGTTAGCATCACAAAAGCGGCAAGTTTGGGCTGCTTATGGCGGGCAAACCCAGAAAATTCATGATCTGGTAATACGAAAGCTTGAGTCAGCTCACGGGCACGATCTGCACGAAAGTTCATAAAAATTAGAGCGTCATTATCATCAACGGTATATGGCACCTCATCACGACCAATCACTGTCGTAGGATTGATAAACTCATCAGTTTCGCGCGCTTTGTATGCTGCTTGTACCGCCCCATCAGCTCGGGTTGATAGACGATCCGCCTTTCCTTCAGTGATGAGCTCATACGCTTTTTGTACCCGATCCCAACGATTGTCACGATCCATCGCATAATAGCGTCCAATAATACTGGCAATCTGCACGTGTCCATTTTCATAATGCGCATTCAGCTTATTAATATGCGTGCGTAGGCGATTGATATATTTATCAGCAGATTTTGGCGGGGTGTCGCGACCATCTAAAAAGCAATGTACAAAGACGTTTTTGGCGCCGTGTACCAATGCTGAATGGCACATGGCTTCGATATGATCTTGATGTGAATGCACGCCACCATCTGATAGCAGCCCCATAATATGTACGTTGCCGCCAAGCTCGTTTGCCGCTTTTACAGCATTAACCAATGCGTCGTTTTTATAAAAATCACGATTAGCCAGCTCATTAGATATACGAGTTGAGTCTTGGTAAAGCACACGGCCCGCACCCAAGTTCATATGGCCCACTTCTGAATTACCAAACTGTCCATCAGGCAATCCAACGTCTTCTCCTGAAGCAGATATCAACCCATGCGCATACTGTTGGTAAATTTTATCCAGATTTGGCATATTAGCCGCTGCAATGGCATTATCCTTATCGTCTTCACGATGTCCAAAACCATCTAATATCATTAAGACATGCGGCACTTTTTTATTTTTCTCACTATCTTGCTTATTATTGAGATGGGCCTGACTATCATCGATAAACTCTGACTGTTGTTGGTTGTTGGACATGAATTCCCGCTCCTCAAGTGAATGAACGCCTATAATGCTGTGTTAGGATGTTGAAAGCTCTCTATATTAACACACATCTTGAAATAGCTGAAAAATTGACCTATTAAGCCATTAAACATTTGTTTCTTATAAACATATTTATTCACTGACAGTTAATCCTACTCACGGTTAAAGCCGCGTATCATTCTGTAAATCGTACTTGCAATCACCAACTTCATTGGTTAAGATATTTATATTCTGAAGTGTTGGCTAGTAGATGTTTATTCCCTGAGCCGATAATGCTTTACTAGGATGTGGTACCTATTACCTCATTGTGTATGCCTGCACCGCTTGCGGTGTATCAGGAAACCTGCCGAGGTAGTGACGCATCCGCCCTGAACTTCACGGTTCATGGGTCACCATCTTACGGCGGCACTTCGGTTGTTATATTCGGTTTGTAAATATACTCTCTATTATCAGTGTATTTACTACCACTAAAAAGCCCCTTTTGCTAATGGCAATGAACTGACCCCCATAAGTTGGACGCAACTTATGGGGTATTTTTATGCGTTACGATCTGGACTTTAAGATGAAA
>NZ_DFBY01000027.1:0-213 GCF_002366815.1 Psychrobacter sp. UBA3068
GTTGGTGACGAAATCGAAATCGTTGGTATCCGTGACACTCAAAAAACCACCTGTACTGGTGTAGAGATGTTCCGTAAACTGCTTGACGAAGGTCGTGCAGGCGAAAACTGTGGCGTACTACTACGTGGTACCAAGCGTGAAGACGTACAACGTGGCCAAGTACTAGCGAAGCCAGGTTCAATCACGCCGCACACCAAGTTTGACGCAGAAGTA